>NZ_JBEZLR010000044.1:0-71388 GCF_040652275.1 Streptomyces sp. NPDC048275 | reverse complement strand
CCGGGCCTCCGCAGCCATCAACAGCCGCCGCTGGCGCTCGTCCAGATGTGGGAGCAACACCGCGAACTTCACGGCGAGTTGGTCACGAGTCTCATCCGGGATGCGCATACCACACCAACGAGCTTCAGGACGGGAAGCAACACTTTGATTCCCCGCAAGCCCTTAGACGCTGTACCCGCCGTCCACGCCCAACGCCTGCCCGGTGATGAAACCGGCCCGGTCCGAGGCCAGGAACGCGACCGCTTCCGCGATGTCCGTCGCCGTGCCGAAGCGCCGTAGCGGAATGTTGCGCCGGGTGATCTCCAAGGCCGCCTCGTCGAGTTCACCGGAGCTGATCAGACGGGCGGCGATGCCGTCGGTGAGCATGCCCGGGCCGACGCAGTTCACCCGGACGCCGTAGCGCCCCTCCTCGGCGGCGAGGGCACGGGCGACCGCCTCGACCGCCCCCTTCGTGCCCGACGACAGCCCGTCGCGCACCGGGAACCTGCGGGTGGCCACGGTGGTGACGGCGACGATGTTGCCCCGGCTCTCCCGCAGGCGCGGCAGCGCGGGGTGGACCAGGTTGAAGAACGCCACCGCGTCCGCGTCGAGTTGGGCACGGTACTGGCTCGGCGTCACCTTGCTCAGATGCGTCATCGGCACGTGCGGGCCCGCCGCGTACACGAGCGTGTGCAGGCCGCCGAACGTGTCGGATGCCTCGGTGACGGCCCGGGCCGTGGCGGCCTCGTCGCTCAGGTCGAGCCGTAGCGCGAGGACTTGACGGCCGAGTTCCTTCACCTCGGCGGCGAGCGCGTCGGCCCCGGCCTGGCTGGCGCGGTACGTGAACACCACGTCGCTGCCGCGCTCGGCCAGCGTCCGCACGACGGCCGCGCCGATGCCTCCCGTGCCGCCCGCGACGAAGGCGACACCGGTCCTGCCGGAGAAATCAGCCATGGCGTTCACAGTCCCAGGGATTTGGCGATGATGACCTTCATGACCTCACTGGTGCCGGCGTAGATGCGGGTGATGCGCGCATCCGCGTACAGCCGGGCGATGGGGTACTCCAGGATGTAGCCGTACCCGCCGAACAGTTGCAGACACCGATCCACGGCCCGCGCCTGCATCTCCGTGCAGAACAGCTTGACCTTCGCCGCGTCGGCGCCGGACAGCTCGCCGTCGACGAGTTCGCGCACCGCCCGGTCGAGCATCGTCTGCGCGGCCTCGATCTCGGCGGCCACCGCGGCGAGTTCGAACTTCGTGTTCTGGAAGGAGGCGACCGGCGTCCCGAACACCTGCCGCTCCTTGACGTAGGCGAGCGTCGTGTCCAGTGCCGCCCTCGCCTGGGCGACCGAGCCGACCGCGACCGTCATCCGCTCCTGGGGAAGGTTGTGGCTGAGGTAGCCGAAGGCCGCGCCCTCCTCGCCGAGCCGGTTGGCGACCGGCACCCGGACGTCGTCGAAGGACAGCTCGACGGTGTCCTGCACCTTGATGCCCATCTTGTTCAGCACCCGCCCGCGGGCGAACCCGGGCATATGGTCCTCGACGACCAGCAGAGTGAGGCCCGCCCGCCGGTCGTCGGGATCGGTCGACGTACGCGCCACCACGATCACCAGGTCGGCGAGGAGCCCGCCGGTGATGAACGTCTTGGCCCCGTTGAGGACGTACTCCTCTCCGTCGCGTACGGCGGTGGTGCGGATCCCCGCGAGATCGGAACCGGTGCCCGGTTCGGTCATGGCGATCGCGGTCAGCAGCTTTCCGGCCGCGAGCCCGGGGAACCAGCGCCCGCGCTGCTCCTGGCCGGCGTAGGCGAGGAAGTACGGGAGGACGACATCGAGTTGGGTGCGTACGGTGCCCAGGGTGACCAGCGCGCGTGCTGCCTCCTCCTGCAGCACGACGTTGTAGCGGTAGTCGTCGAGACCCGCGCCGCCGTACTCCTCGGGGACGGCCATGCCCAACAGCCCCAGGGAGCCGAGCTGTTCGAAGAGCTCGCGGGGCAGCCGCCCGGCCTCCTCCCACGCGGCGTAGTGCGGTACCACCTCGTTCGCCACGAAGTCCCGTACGAGCCGCCGGAAGGCCTCGTGGTCAGGGGTGAAGAGCTCACGGCGCACAACTGCCTCCGTCAGGGCATGAGTTCGACGAGGGTGGCATTCGCGGTGCCGCCGCCCTCGCACATGGTCTGCAGGCCGTAGCGAATCCCGTGCTCTTGCATGTGGTGGACCATCCGGGTCATCAGCACCGCGCCCGACGCCCCGAGCGGATGGCCGAGCGCGATGGCGCCGCCCAGCGGATTGAGCAGCGCCGTCTCGGCGCCCGTCTCGGCGAGCCAGGCCAGGGGCACCGGCGCGAAGGCCTCGTTCACTTCGAAGACACCGACCTCCGACAGACCCACGCCCGCCTTTCGCAGCACCCGCTCGGTCGCCGGGATCGGTCCGGTGAGCATGAGCACCGGATCGGCGCCGGTGACCACGCCCGAGCGGTAGTGCACGATGGGCGTCAGCCCCAGCTCGCGCGCCTTCTCGGGCGTCGTCACCAGCAGCGCCGCCGCCCCGTCGGAGATCTGCGAGGCATTGCCCGCGTGGATCACACCGTCGTCGGTGAAGGCGGGCTTGAGCTCGGCGAGGCTTTCGACGCTGGTCGCGCGCCGGATGCCCTCGTCGACGGTCACGGTCGCGTCGGCCGTGGACACGGCGGTGATCTGGGCGTCGAAGGCGCCCGCGTCCTGCGCGGCGGCGGCCCGCTCGTGGGACAGCGCGGAGAACGCGTCGAGCCGCGCACGGGTGAATCCCCACTTCTGGGCGATCTTCTCGGCGGAGATGCCCTGGTTGAAGAAGAAGCCCTGGTAACGGGCGAGCACTTGAGGCCCGTACGGCATTCCGGTGGACCGCGCGGACCCGAGCGGAACCCGGCTCATCACCTCGACACCGCCCGCCACCACGACCTCCTGCTGGCCGGACATGACCGCCTGCGCGGCGAAGTCCAGCGCCTGCTGACTCGATCCGCAGGCCCGGTTGACCGTGGTCCCCGGGATGCTCTCGGGCCAGCCCGCGGCGAGCACCGAATAGCGCCCGATGTTGCTCGACTGGTCCCCGACCTGCGACACACAGCCCCAGATCACGTCGTCGACGACGTGCGGATCGACCCCCGCCCGCTCGACGAGCGCACCGAGGACGACCGCGGAGAGGTCGGCCGCGTGCATGCCGGACAGTCCGCCGTTCCGCTTGCCCACGGCGGTGCGGACCGCCTCCACGATCACCGCTTCACGCATGTCGACCTCGTCAGCGTCCGTATGCCGCCCACGTCGCCCGAGAGCAGTACGGGCTCCTCGCTCACAGCGCCTCCCCCTCGTTGTCGATCCCCAGCTCCGCGAGGACGGCCGGCGTGTGTTCACCGAGCGCGGGAACGGCCCCCATCGGCTGCTCATAGCCGGAGATCACCGGAGGCGGCAACAGCGCCCGTACCGAGCCGCCGGGCGTGTCGATCTCGCGCCAGCGGTCACGGGCCGTCAGATGCGGGTGCGCGACGACATCGCCGGGGGTGTTGTAGCGGGAGTTGCCGATCCCCGCGGCATCCGCACTGCTTTGGATGTACGCCAGTTCGTGCCGCCCGCACCAGGCACCGATCTCCGCGTCGAGGACGCCACTGTGCGCGACCCGACCGGAGTTGCTCCCAAAGCGCTGGTCGTCGGCCAGATCGGGGCGGCCGAGCAGCTCACGCGCGAGTCGCTGCCACTCCCCGTCGTTGGTGGTGCCGAGGACGACGGTGTGACCGTCGGCCGTCGGGTAGGCCCCGTACGGCGCGACCGCCGGCGAGCCCATGCCCTTCGGCTCCTGATCGACGCCGGTGTGCTGGGTGTAGGTCAGCGAATAGCCCATCAGCTCCGTCATGGTGTCGAACAGGCTGACCGCGGCGGAGGTGGGCCCCTGAACCCGGCCGCGCTCCTTGCCGCAGAGCAGCGCCATGATCGACAACGCGGCGTACAGGCCGGTGCTCACGTCGGCCATCGGCGGACCCGCCTTGGCGGGCGCACCGGGGCGGCCCGTTGTCGCACACGCCCCCGACTCCGCCTGGACGAGCAGATCGTAGGCACGCTTGTGGGAGAGCGGCCCTCCCGGCCCGTACCCGTCGATCTCCACCGCGATGAGGTCGGGATGGCTCACCGCCAGGTCGGTCGGCGCGATGCCGAGCTTCGAGGTCGCCCCGGGCGCGAGGTTGGAGACCAGCACATCGGCGCGGTCGAGCAGCCGGCGCAACACCGCCATCCCGGCAGTGGACTTGAGGTCCAGCGCCACCGACTCCTTGCCCCGGTTGAGCCAGACGAAGTGCGCCGCCAGACCGCCCACCACGTCGTCGTAGTGCCGGGCGAAGTCACCGCCCCGCGGGTTCTCCACCTTGATCACTCGCGCGCCGAAGTCGCCGAGCGTGCGGGTGCACATGGGGGCCGAGACCGCCTGCTCCAGGGTCACCACGGTGATTCCGGCGAGCGGCCCGGTTCCGGGCGGCGGTGTCCGATCACTTCCCACTGAGCTTGCTCCAATCGCGACGGAGCCCGTCCTTGAGTACCTTTTGGCCGGCGTTTCGCGGCAGGTGGTCCATGAATCGGACGTGGCGCGGAACCTTGAAGTTGGCCATATTGGCGCGGGCCCACTCGATGACCTCGGCCTCGGTGACCCGGTGACCGGGTTTCACCACGAGAAAGGCGCAGCCGACCTCGCCGAGCCGTTCATCGGGAACTCCGATGACGGCGGCCTGTTCGATGGCCTCGTTCCCGAGCAGCAGCTTCTCGATCTCGGCGGGATAGGCATTGAAACCCCCGACGATGTACAGATCCTTCTTGCGGTCGACGATGGAGAGGTTTCCCGCCGCGTCGAGGCGCCCCACATCACCGGTGTGCAACCAGCCTTCGGCGTCGATGGTCCTGGCGGTGGCCTCCGGATCGTCCCAGTAACCGCGTGTCACGTTGTAGCCGCGGACCAGGATCTCGCCGTCCTGTGCGGTGGGAACGTCCCGGCCCCGGTCGTCGACCATTCTGATCTCGACGTCTGGAATTGTTCGCCCGGTGGTGCGTGCGACGGTTTCCTCGGAATCCCCGATCCGGGTCGTCGTCACCAGCGCCGTCGACTCGGTCAGCCCGTAAGCGCTCATGACGATGTCGAAGGACAATTCCGTCTTCATGGCGCGGATCAACGACTCCGGAATGGTCGTACCGCCCGTCATGGAAACCCGCAGCGAGGAAAGATCGAATGCGGCGCGGTCCGGGTGGTTGATCAAGTCCTGGAAGATGGTGGGAGGCCCCAGCAGAATGCTGACCCGTTCCCTGCTGATGATGTCGAGCGCCCGCCCGGCGTCGAACGTCCGCATGGGGATGACCGTCACGCCATGCATCAGGGAGGCGAGCCACCCCGCCTTGTATCCGAAGCAGTGAAAGAAGGGTGGGATGATCAGAAAGCTGTCGGAATGCGTGAAGGTGTACGCCTCGGACATCCAGCCATAGGCCCGCAGGGACTGCCCGTGGGTCAGGATGACGCCCTTGGGGTGGCCCGTCGTGCCGGACGTGAACATCACATCGGATATGTCGTCCGGAGTCAGCCGGTCGATCAAGTCATGGGCCATGGACGAGGAATCGGCCTCTCCCGCACGAAGGAACGCGTCCCACGCGAGGTCCGCCGCACCCTGCGGGCCCAGAATCGACACCGTCCTCGTCAAGGCGGGCGTCCCGGGATCGGCATTCCGCAGTTCCGCGATGTAGTCGTTTCCGAGAAAGGGCGAGGCGAACACGGCCTTTGCCCCGGACTTTCGCAGAATGTACGAGATCTCCCGGGCCTTGAATCTCGTGTTGAGCGGAACCACGACGCCACCTGCACCCTGGATGCCCAACGCCGCGACGATCCACTCGGCCGAGTTCGGAGCGCACAGCCCCACACGATCCCCCGGCTCGATCCCCAACACGACCGTGGCCTTGACGGCCTTGACCATCTGCCGCTCCAGCTCACGGAAACTCCACCGGCGGGTCCCGTCGACAAGAGCCGGCGCGTCGCCGAATTGCTCGGCGGCAACTCTGATCACGTGGGGAATGCTCAGGTATTCGAGGTCGTATCGCACGGGTGAGCTCCCATCGGACATGAAATCCCGCTGGTCCGGGGTCAGTTGCCGGAAGGCAGACCCAGAACCCGTTTCGCGATGATGTTGCGTTGGATCTGCGATGTTCCGCCGTACACGGACGCGGCTCTGGAGTAGAGGTACTCCCCGAAGAGCTCGCCGTCCTCCCCACGGAGTTGTTCCGCGGGGAACACCTTCAGAGCGGTCTCGTAGAGCCGCTGTTCGGTTGTGGTCATCAGGAGTTTGTCGATGGACGACTCCGGCCCGGCGACCTGCCCGCTCAGCCGCTCGGCGGTACGGCGCCGGGCGTGCGCCACGAGGACTTCGTAGTCCACGAAGCACCGCCCGATCTCGGACAGCAGCCCGTCCGGGAGGTCGCCCCGACGTTCCCGGGCCGTGCGTCGCAGCCGCTCGACCAGCAGTCCGTACTTGGAGATGTGGCCGGTGTCGAGGGCGTTGCGCTCGTACGACACCGTCGTCATGGCGAGCGGCCAGCCGTCGCCCTCCGCGCCGATGCGTTCGGCCTGTGCGACGCGGACATCGTCGAGGAACAACTCGCAGAACTCGTCGTCGCCGCTCGCCGCCCGCAAGGGCCGTACCGTCACGCCCGCGCGGTCCAACGGAAGGGCGAAGGCCGAGATCGACCGGTGCGCGGGCGCCGAGCGGTCGGTCCGGGCCAGCAGCAGGCACAGACCGGAGTACTGCGCGTAGCTGGTCCAGAGTTTCTGGCCCCGTACGGTGTAGTGGTCCCCGTGCCGGGTCGCGATCGTGCTCATCCCGGCCAGGTCCGAGCCGGCTCCCGGCTCGCTGAAGCCCTGACACCAGACGTCGTCACCGGCGAGCATGCGCGGCAGCAGGCGCAGGCGCTGCTCCTCGGAGCCGAACTCGAGAAGGGCGTGCGCGAGATAGCCGATCCGGGGGACTCCGGGGGCGTGGCAGGCCCCGAGTTCGTCGCTGATCGCCACCTGGTGCAGCGCGCTCAGGCCCCGTCCGCCGTACCGGACGGGGACATCCAGGCCGACCCAGCCGCCGGAGTACAGCTGACGGTGCCATCGGTGGAGGAAGACCGGAACCGGCTCGTCCGGGAGGCGTTGGGGGAGCGGGTGCGCGGACAGCCAGGCACGGAACTGGTGGCGGAGCTGGTCGAGGTCGGCCGGGTCGCCGAAGTCCAGGGGGGTGTCGGTCATCAGGTCCGCTCCCTTTCGGTCGTCGAATCCGCCTCCGGCTGGGCCATCGCGTCGCTCTCCGGTTCGGCCAGCGCCGTCAGCAGGTCGGTCGTCGTCGCCAGCGTGATGGCGCCCAGACGGACCTTGCGGAGGTAGAGATGCGCGATGTGCTCCCAGGTCTGGGCGACGCCGCCGAAGACCTGCATGCCGGTGTGGACGGCGTCGAGGGCGGACATGTTCACTTCTGCCTTCGCGACGCGCGCGGCCGTCAGGGCCCGCGTGGGTGACTCGTTGTCCAGACACCATGCGGCGTACCTGGTGGCACTGGTGCAGGCCGCCACCAGGACCGTCGCGTCCGCGAGCAGATGCTGGACCGCCTGGAACGAGCCGATCTCCCGCCCGTACTGCCGACGCTCACGGGCGTACTCGACGCTCTGCCGGACGAACGAGTCGGCCGCGCCGACGAGTTCACTGCTCACGATGACGAGCGTGTAGGCCTGCCAGTGCAGGAATTGCACGGGATCCAGTTGGCCGACGACCTTCGCCCCGGAGTCGGACGACACCGACCGGATGCTGCGCAGCAGATCGATCCCCGGTGCGGCCGAGCCGAGTGCGACGCTGGTCACCGTCCCGTCGGGGGTGACGCAGAGCGCGCTGTCCGCGCCCTCGCAGTCCCAGGCGAGGAGTTCGGACGGGCGGCAGGAACCGGGGAGGCGCAGATCGCGGGCGAGCGCGATCGTCGGCGTCCCGCCACCGCCCGACGGCTTGCGGTCGTCGAGGAGTCGGAGCAGCTCGGGGGCGAGGAGCACGGTGCCGACCAAGGAGGTGGTGAGCGGCTGTCTGCCGTGCTCCTCGGCGAGCAGCGCGCACTCCTGGACGGTGGCGGCCGGGGGCGAGGAGCGCCGCAGTTCGGCGAGGCCCAGTTCCCCGAGCGCCCCCTGTGCGGCGGTGCGCGCGGACGGCTTCACTTCGTCCGCCGAGCCCATGCGGAACCGGGTGGCGAACGAGCGGAACATGTCGCGCACGAGCACGAACTCCTCGGCCTCCACCGTCAGTCCTCCTCAGCCTCAGCCTCAGCCTCAGCCCCGGTCGAGCGTCGCGCTGCGCGGGACGCCAACTGTTCGACGATGCGGATGTGATCCGGGCTGGTCATGGTCGCTCGCTCGGCCATCAGCGCCGCCTCCATGCCGCCCCGCGACATCTGCTCCACCACCACGGCGAGGGCCGCCTTCGTGGCACGCAGGGCCTCCGCGGGCTGCGCCGCCAGCCGATGGGCCAACGCGAGGGCCTCCTTTTGCAGGTCCGAGGGAGGAACGGTGCGATTCGCCAGGCCCAGTTCGACCGCCGTGGCGGCGGGAATCCGGTCTCCGGTGAAGAGGTACTCCTTCACCCGGAGCAGGCTGGTGAGCAGCGGCCAGAGGGTCACACCGCCATCGCCCGCGACCAGGCCGACCGAGACATGCGGATCCGCCAGGTACGCGTCCTCGGCCATCAGCACCAGATCGCAGCCCAGGGCCAGGCTGCAACCCAGCCCCACCGCGGGGCCGTTGACCGCCGCGATGACGGGCAGCGGGAATCGGATCATGTCCGTCTGGATGGTGCGGTCGAGCCGGATCGACCGCTCGCGGAGCTCCGGATCGCTGTGATGGCGTCGCAGGTGATCGAAGTCGCCGCCGGCGCTGAACGCGCGGCCCGCGCCGGTGAGGACGACGGCCCGTGCGCCGGGATCCCGTGCGAGCTCGCGCCATACCTCGGCCAGCCGGCGGTGGAGTTCCTCGGACACACCGTTCAGCCGCTCGGGCCTGTTCAGCGTGACGATGCGGACGTCGCCGTCGGCTTCGACGGTGATGACGGAGCTGACCTCGCCCATGGGGACCCCATCTCCAGTGACTCGGTCGCCCGAACCTCGGATGATATTAAAGGTCAGACCGAAGTGGCGTCAATGAGCCTGCGCGCTCCGGGCCGTGCGGGCGCTGGGGACTCTGCGGACTCAGTCGTCCCCCGGCCCGGACAGTTCCACCTGGTCCCGCCGGTCGACCTGCGCCGCCGCGTCGGCGAATCCGCACACATGGCGTGCCATGCGCCGCATCGCCGCCGGGCCGTCCTGCTCGCGGATGGCCTCGGTGATCTTCGCGTGCGCTCGGGCCGTGATCCGGCGGATGTCCGCGTCCATGAACTGTTCGAGATCGGTGGCGGCGTAGATCGACTGCGAGAGCGCGCTCATGAACCCGATGAGGAGCTCGTTGTCGCTGGCCCTCGCCACCGCGCTGTGCCATTGGATGTTCGCCCGCAGAAACCGCGGGATGTCGTCACCGGCCTCGACGAGATCCCGCTGTGCGGCGTCCAGCTCGGCGAGGTCGCGATCGGAGCGCCGCGCCGCCGCCAGCGCGGCGCAGGTCGGCTCGATGGCCTCGCGTGTCTCGTGCAGTGCCTCCAGCCGGATCCGCTGCCCCCGGATGACCAACTGCACCGTGCTGGCGAGTGATTCACGGTTGGGCCGGTGCACGAAGGCCCCGCCCCCGCGTCCCGGCCTGATCCGCAGCAGCTTCTCGACCTCGAGAATCCGCAGGGCTTCCCGCACCGTCGCGCGGCTCAGCCCCGTCTGCTCGACCAGTTGACGCTCCGGCGGCAGCGCCATGCCCTCGGTGAACTCGCCGGAGAGGATGCGCTCACGTACCTCGGACGCCAGGACGTCCGATGCCTTCGGAACGGTCAGGGCGTCGAAGCGCGGGTGGGACCTGCCGGGCATGTGCGCACTCCTGGAGCGATGTCACTGCTTTGGTTGAACCATTCAGCATAGTAGGCGCCGATGGCTGCCTCGCGTGTCCCCGCCGTGGGTCACATGACCATGCCGCCGTCCACGGGCAGCACCTGGCCGGTGACGAAGGACGCGGCGTCCGAGGCGAGGAAGACGAAGCTTCCGGCGACCTCCTCGGGGGCGGCCCACCGTCCCAGCGGAATGCGCGCGAGCATCGCGTCCGAGAACTTCTTGTGGGTGCGGATCGTCTCCGTCATCGGTGTCGCGGCCAGCGGCGCCAACGCGTTGACCTTGATCTGCTTGCGCGCCAGTTCACGCGCCAGGGACTTCGTGAGGCCGATGATGCCCGCCTTGGCCGCGGAGTAGTTCACCTGGCCGAGAGTGCCGATGATGCCGGCCGACGAGGTGACATTGATGATCCGTCCCGTGCCGTCGGTGGCCAGGAACGGCAGTGCGGCCTGCGCGCAGTGATAGGCCCCCATCAGGTGGATGTCGACGATCCGCCGGAACGCCTCCTCCTGGAGGTTCTCGAACATGTCCGGCGCGATCACCCCGGCGTTGTTGACAAGGATGTGCAGCTTTCCGCCGGTCAGCGCGGCCGCTCGGGCCGCCGCGGCATCGGCGGCCGCCCGGTCCCGTACATCCAGCACGGCGCTGTCCGCCGTCTCGCCCGTGGCGGAGATCTTCTCGGCGACCGCCGCGGCCGCCGGCCCGTCGATGTCGGTCACCAGCACCGCCGCTCCGGCGCGCGCGAGCGCCTCGGCGACGGCGGAGCCGATGCCGCCCGCGGCTCCGGTGACCAGCGCCGACCGTCCCGTGAGATCGAACAGCCCGGTGTTGTCGGCCATCAACAGCTCCTCGGCATCGACAGCATCAATAGCTCCTCATCAATAGCTCCTCGGCATTCCCAGCGTGTGGGAGCCCAGATAGTTCAGGACCATTTCCTGACTGATCGGCGCGATTTTCATGAGGCGGGCCTCGCGGAAATACCGGGCCACGTTGTACTCCTCGGAGTAGCCCATACCGCCGTGGGTCTGCAACGCCCGGTCGGCGGCGGTGAATCCGGCGTCCGCGCAGAGGTATTTGGCCGTGTTCGCCTCCCGTCCGCAGGGCCGGCCGTTGTCGTAGAGCCAGGTCGCCTTGCGCAGGATCAACTCGGCCGCGTCCAGCCGGGCCAGCGAGTCCGCGAGCGGAAACTGTATGGCCTGGTTCATACCGATCGGCCTGCCGAACACCACGCGCTCATTGCCGTAGGCGACGGCTTTCTCGAGGGAGACCCGGCCGAGCCCGAGCGCCTCGGCGGCGATCAGCATGCGCTCCGGATTGAGGCCGTCGAGGAGGTAACGGAATCCCTGCCCCTCCTCGCCCACCCGGTCCTCGACCGGGACGCGAAGTTCGTCGATGAAGAGCTCGTTCGAGGTCACGGCGTTGCGGCCCATCTTCGGGATGGGGCGGACGTCGATCCGGCCGCGGTCCAGATCGGTGAGGAAGAGCGTCATTCCGTCGGTTCGCTTGGCGACTTCGCCGACCTTCGTGGTGCGGGTCAGCAACAAGATCTTCTCGGACTCCACGGCCTTGGAGATCCATACCTTGCGACCGCTGACGACGTAGTGGTCGCCGTCCCGGCGGGCGAAGGTGGTGATGCTCGTGGTGTCCAGGCCGGCTTCCGGCTCGGTCACCCCGAAACAGACGTGCAGATCGCCGGTGGCGACCCGGGGAAGGGTGCGTCGTTTGAGCTCCGCTGAGCCGTGCACCACCACGGGCTGCATTCCGAAGATCGACATATGGATCGAGCTGGCGGCATTCATCCCGCCGCCGGATCGCGCGACTTCCTCGAGCAGCAGGGTGGCCTCGGTGATGCCGAGACCATGACCGCCGTACTCCTCCGGAATGGTGAGCCCCAGCCATCCGCCGTTCGCGACGGCGGCGTAGAACTCCTCGGGAAACCGATGTTCCCGGTCCTTTTCCATCCAGTACCGGTCGTCGAAGTCGCGCAGGAGTCCGACGACTGCCTTGCGGATGGTTTCCTGATCTTCGGTCAGCTCAAAGTCCACGATGGGGACTCCTCCGCAGCTTTGTATCTGCGAAACATACCAAAGGTCAGACCGTACGGATACCCCAAGACCGCCGGGCGACGACCGGGGTGTCTGGGGGATCGTTCCTAGTGGTCGGCGGCCGGGTTGCCGTCGACCCACTGGATGAGCAGCTGCCGTACGTAGGGATTGCCCTCCTGTGCGGCGTGCGCCAGGCGCTCCGCGCTCGCGCGTGCCGCTCGCCAGGCCACCGGGGTGTCCTCGGCGTACGCGGCGTCGGCGTCCGCGAGCGCGTCGGCGGCCAGGCCCCGGAGGTCCTCGGACAGATCGTCGTCCGCCGCGGCCCGGTACGCCTCCAGACGGAGTGCCGCCAGGTCCTGGGCGGAGGGCGCGGGCCGCGCGGGGGGTTGGGCGTAGCCGCTGACCGCGATGACCACGCAGAAGGTGGCCACGTCCCGGCGGCTCTCACGCTGTCCGGTCGCGACGGCGGGCGCGAGCCACGAGGTGGCCTTCCAGTGCGAGAACGACGTCGCCGCGAGGAGGGCGACGGTCAGTGCCGCGAGAGGAATCCAGCCGCCCACGAAGTAGCCGATCGGGCCGAGCACGAGGAAGCAGGCTCCGCTGAGCATCCATATGCGACGGCGACCGATTCTCAGGTGTCGGGGCTCCATGTCGTTCAGTGTCGCAGGAGCGTATGGGGAGCAGCGAGGCGGCGCGGGATCGGCGGAGGATTCATGGAACTCCGCCGAGTCGAGGTTGTCGTGGAGGCCCGGTGTCCTGTTCGGTCTCGGCCCTGCGGGACGGGGGCCGGCCCCCGCGGCGGCTGCCCGCGGGAGTCCGACCCGACCTGGAAAAGGCACACCAACTCCCTGCCCGCTGAGCCGGCGCCCCGGCGCGCGGGATCCTCGACCGGCTCCGCCGCTTCGGGGCCGGTCGAGCCAGGACCTGTCCTAGGGAAGCAGCTTGTCCATAGCCGCGGGTCCCTCCTTGGCCAGCTTGCGCTCGGCCCAGGCCAGGCTCTTCGGTGTGATGTCGCGACCCGTGGCGAGCACCAGGTCCTCGGCGGTCACCTCGCCGCCGGAGCCGGTGTGCAGCAGCGCGTCGGGGGTCGTCCTGTCGTCGGACGGTGCGGTCGAATCGGGTTGGCTGGTTGACATGATCTCTCCCTGTTCCACCTGATCTGTTCTCACGCTACGGGCATTCCGCACACCCCGCGCGACGCGCCCCGTGCACAGCCGCAGCTCAGGGTGGCTCCCTCGGCGCGAGGGGTTCCGTTCGTCGGACGTCCATCCATTGGTCTGTACATGACCATCGTCACGGGCCAGACTGTGCGCCGAACCCGCGCCCCCCACCAAGGAGCAGACCTCATGCGCACGCCCGCCCGGCAACGTTGTCACGCCGTCCTGGCCGGTCTCGTCACGCTCGCCACGGCCGCCGTCCTGACCGTCTCCACCACCACCCCCGCCGCGGCCGCCGACACCTGGAACGAGGTGGGCTCCGACCGCGCCGATCCGCTGACCGAGAGCCAGGGCCTGACCTCGGTCGAGGTCCCGGCGGCAAGCGCCAACCGCTACACCGGAATCGGCACGATCCCCCTCAGCGTCAGCAGCCGCGGCTGGAACCATGTAGGCGACCCGGACGCCTCGTACAACGGCTACTACATCGAGCCGTACCAGAGCGACTCGAACGGCTCCAAGATGTTCCGGGTGCAGGCGCCGGGCGGCGGCTGGTCGGAGTACGTCCACGCGCTGAGCTCGGGAGAGGCGCTGAACAACTCCTTCGTGACCGTCTCACCGAGCGGCGCGTGGATGGTGTCCGGCGAGTGGGGCACGATGAACCGGCTGCTGGTGTTCCCGACCCCCGGCGTGAACCCCAGCACCTCCCCCTCGGCGAACCTCCCGCAGGCCTCCACCATCAACCTCGACCACGCCGTACGGGACGTACAGGGCTGTGACTTCGTGACCGCGACGCAGCTGCTGTGCTCGTCCGACGACCCGGCGGGCACCCTCTTCGGCGTCACCAAGCCGCTGTTGCAGATCGATCTGTCGGCCGAGCCGGGCGGCACCGCCGACGTGTCCGGTCATGTCACGGCTCTGCGGCAACTCCCGTTGCGCAGCTCGTGTTCGGGCACCTTCGAGACGGAGGGAATCGACTACGACCGACGCACCGGAACCCTGCGCGTGATCGTCGTGTCGCCCGGCTTCTGCGTCCTGACCGACAGCAAGACCTACCGGTTCACCAGAAGTTGAGCGTAGGCGTCCGCCGGGGCAGGGTCTAAGGTCGGAAGTACACCCGAGCGATGGGGGGCGGCCGGCTGTGGTGGCGGACGATGCCGTGATCGGCTGTACGGGGGAACTACTCATCGGCACACGGGGATCCGCCGGTCCAGGCGAGATCCTCGTGCGTGTCAGAGGCGGATCCGAGACCTTCCTCGCCTGGTCGCCGGAGCCCCTGCCGAGGGGGGCCACCGTGCTCGTGATCGAGTCCCGCGGACGCCGTGAGGTCGACGTCATCCGATGGGCCGATCCGCTGGACGCGTTGGGCGGCGACCCCGCCGACGCAGGCTGAGGAGGAGAACGATGTTCGGTTACCGCGTGCCCGCGCCCGACCAGGCGATGCTGATCTCCGGAGGTCGGCGGGGACTGGGGGGCGCGCCGTTCCGCGTGGTGACGGGGCACGGCAAGTTCGTGCTCCCCATCTTCCGCAAGACCCGCTTTCTCACCCTGTCGATGTGCGAGTCCGAGGTCACCGAGACCTGTGTCACCCGACAGGGCATCTCGGTGCATGTCCGCGCCGTCATCGCGTTCAAGGTCGGCAACGACACCGAGAGCATCATCAACGCGGGGCAGCGTTTCCTCTCCGACCAGGACCAGATGTCGGTGCTGACCGGCCGGATCTTCGCCGGCCATCTGCGCGCCATCATCGGCTCGATGACCGTCGAGGAGATCGTCACCGAACGGCAGAAGCTCGCCGCGGAGGTCCTGGACACCTCGAAGACCGAGATGGCGAAGATCGGCCTGACCGTGGACGCGTTGCAGATCCAGTCGATCGACGACGGCGACACCGGCTATATCGACGCCATGTCCGCACCGCACAAGGCGGCCATCCAGCGGCAGGCCCAGATCGCGCAGGCCCAGGCCACTCAGGCCTCCGTCGAGGCGGAGCAGGTGGCGGCGCGCAACCAGGCCGAATACGCCCGGCAGACCGCGATCGTGAAGGCGGAGTACTCGGCCGAGGTGGACCGCGCGCAGGCGAAGGCCGCCCAGGCCGGGCCACTGGCCCAGGCCCACGCGCAGCAGGAGGTACTTGCCGCGCAGACCGAACTGGCCCAGCGTGCGGCCCAGTTGCGCCAGCAGCAGCTGGTGGCCGAGATCGTCAAGCCCGCCGAGGCGGAGGCCGAGCGGATCAAGGTGCTCGCCATCGCCGAGGCGGAGCGGATGAAGATCCAGGCCGAGGCCGCCGCCTCGTACGACCGCGTCGCACTCGACCGGATGCTGATCGACCAGCTCCCGCTGATCGTGAAGGAGGCCGCGGGCGGTCTCGCCGGCGCCAACGTCAACGTCCTGAACGGCGCGGACGGCCTCGGAGAGATCGCCGCCGGCCTGGTCGCGCAGGGACTGACGATCCTGGACTCGGTCCGCCAGAACCTGAACGGCCAGAACTCCGACAGCCGCGCCGAGAAGGCGGACGGACTGCTGGAACTCCAGGATTACCGCCGCAAGCCGGAGAGGGTCGCCGAGGCCGAGGCCGAGGCCGAGGCCGAGAAGGACAGGACGGAGGGCGGCTCGTCCGACGCGGACTAGGGTCTGTCCGGCGGGTCAGGTCGGAGGGAAGCGGCGGTGCCTTGTCCGCGCGGGTGAGCGGGGTCTGGTGCGTCGAGCTGCAAGGCGGGGGAGGGCGTCGACGCGATGGGGGTCCCCCCGCTCGAGCGAAGCCGAGAGTGGGGGAGTCGGCAACCGACGACAACGCCGCAGATCGGCGTGCCAGACCCCGCGTCTCCGGCATGATCCGCCGGACAGGCCCTAGGTGTACTGATCACGAGCGGAGTGATGCGGCCGCCGTTTTGTTGCGGACGGCGGCACGCGCGTACCCCGGTTGGCATTCCGTCAGGTGAGCCAGCCGGTGGAGCTGTTCCCCGGGGGAAGGGAGGGGGGAAGGGCGCGGGGGCTCTGGGCCGAAACCCCCGGGGGCCTGGGGAGGAGACCGCCCGACGCGGGGTCCGTGTTGATGATCCATTCGAGTTCCCGCTGGAGCCTGCGGGCTTCGTTGCGGACCTGTAGGGGTATGTCCCCGCGTTCGGAAATCAGTTGGGCGTAGATCGGTGCGTCGTGCACGGGTGGCGCTTCTCCTCGGGTCTGGTGCCTTGCCCCTACGGTAAGGCCGCGGCGGTGCCGCGGTGGTCATCCTCCCAGTTCGGCCAGAACCGGAAGCACACGACCATGGAATGGCACCTTCCCTACGATCCCCTTCTCTGTTGTCCCCTTACCGGCAGTCCCTTCCAGGCCCTCTCCCTATGAGCCGTTGCCGCTCGACGGGCCGGAGATCTCGATCTCGGCTATGGAGACCCGCTTGTCCGCGGCGGCACGCGGTGGTGATGCGGGCCTCGATGCGGTGCGGGAGCGCCGACTGCGTGAGCTGGTCCGGGCCGGTCGAGATGCCCGAGGTGATGACCAGGTCCAGCAGCCGGGTCGGGCGGTCGCCGCGCTCGCGGCGCGTCACATCCTCACGGATGTCGTACAGAGTCGTACAGACAGGTGTCTCGGCGCACCGTCGAGACACCCATCTGACCAGTGCCTACCGCACTCTGTCGGCGTTTCCAGGGTTGGTTCATCCGGAACTCGTCCGTTGAGCAGACCGGCGCCGCCGGGACGGAGTCGTGGTTGAGCTGTGGTTCAGCCCCGATGGGCACGCAGCGCGGCGAGGGCCCGGTCGGCGTGGGCGCTCATCCGGATTTCGCTGCGCACGACCTCCAGGACCGTGCGGTCCTGGGCGAGGACGAAGGTGACCCGCTTGGTGGGGGCCAGTGAGAAGCCGCGCTTCACTCCGAACCGCTCCCGGACACTCCCGTCGGTGTCGGACAGCAGGGGGAACCCGAGGGTGTGACGCCCGGCGAACTCCTGCTGCCGGTCGACGGGATCGCCGCTGACGCCCACCGGCCGCGCGCCCGCGGCGGCGAACTCGGCCGCCAGATCACGGAAGTGACATGCCTCGGCCGTGCAGCCGGGGGTGAGGGCGGCGGGATAGAAGAACAGCACCACCGGTCCGGCCTCGAGCAGATCGGACAACTTCCGTTCCACGCCGGTCTCGTCCGGCAGGACGAAGTCCTCGACCTTGTCGCCCACATCCACACCACGTGTCATGACCGTCCCTCTCCGCGCTTGGCGATACCCCGGGCCCACAGTACAAGGGGCACCTGCAGCGGCAGCCGCGCGAGGGCGGCGGTCCTGAGAGGCGCGGGACGGTGACGCCAGTCCACGGCCATCTGGACGTTGGCGGGAAACACCCCGACGAAGAACGCGACCGTGGCGAGCGAGGCCACCCGCCGGGTGCGGGGCAGCGCCACCCCGGCGGCCAGCGCCAGTTCGGCGACCCCGCTCCCGTACGTCCAGGCCCGGGGCGCCCCCGGCAGTGCCCGCGGAACGGTCGCGTCGAACTGCCGTGGCGACACGAAGTGAGCGACCCCCGAGGCGGCCGGCAGACCGGCGAGCAACAGGGGCGAGCGTTCCGACCGTGGCACGGTTCCTCCTCCAAGGGATCTGCCGCGCGATATTACTGGACAGTAGTGACGAGGGGAGGGTGATGATCGGTGAAGAGGCTTGTCGGACCGGCGCATGACTCCAAATGGGCGGCGCCCTCACCCGACTCGGTGAGCGGCCGCGAAGGCGGCGTACCACCGGCGCACACGCGGACGTTGTCCCGTCATGGACAGCACTCACACGGCCCGGCGGCGCCGTCCGGAACCCGACGTGGTGGGCCGGTCGTACGCGGAACTGACGGATGGACGACAGGGCCATCCGCCGATCTACGCCCAGTTGGTCGCGGAGTGGCACGCCAAGGGCCGGGTGATTCCGGAGCGCCGCGAGGTGTTCGAGGTGCTGTGGGCTTCCTTTGCCGCGTCCGGCCCGCTGGAAAGCGAGCTGTGGCCGGTGGACTCCTGGGCGGACGGCCCGCGGGTGGGACCCCCGGCTCGATCGTCGGGCCCCGAGCGGGAACGAGCGGTGCGGGATCGGGAGCGCGCGGCACGGGATACGGAGGCCGGTCCCGTGCCCGCCATCCCGGTGCCCCGGGGCCTGCTGGGTTGGTGAACCGCGCGGCGCGGGCGGGGGCGCTCACCGTTCGTGCAGGGGGGCCAGGACGGCGAGCGTTCCGTTGGCCTGTTGCAGTGCCAGCTCCAGGGTGGGGGCGGGGTGCAGGGCCCCGGTCCCATCGGGCGGAATGATCCATTCCAGAAACCGCGCGGCGCGGTACGGCGGTGGAACGGCGACCCATGAGCCCTTGCCGGCGCAGCGGAGCCCGGATCCGATCCAGTGGCTTCCCGGGTCCGGGGGCAGAAAGAAGCCCACTCTGCGGGCCGCGGTGTCCATCAATGTCGGCCCCGGCGCGTGCAGGGGGTCGTGCCACAGGATGTCCAGGGCGAGCAGTCCGAGATGCTCGGGCACGCTGAGCACGTCCCAGAACCGCCCGGCCTCCATGAGTACGGTCCCCGGTCCCTGATCCCACTCCCGCTTGCACGTCCGAGGGTTCGAGGCGGCTGCGGCGAGCCACTCGACACCTCGCATCCACATCGCATTCGGCATGGCCAACTCCCGCACTTGGACGCCAACTCGGCGTGTTCATGCTGGTAGATATTTCTATGCGGCGGAAGGGGTGGCGTGGTCTGGCGTTTACCTCCAGGTCGTTCGAAGATCGCCCCCGTGTTCGTGGGTGCCCTGATCAGTGATGCCGTGACGGATCGCCGTCGCGTCGGTGGACCATGTCGGCGACATGGAGAACGAAATTGTTGACAATCTTGTTGGCCTGGATTTACGTTCGACAGGCACTCACTCAGGGAGGGCGCGATGCCCAAGGAAGCCCGTCCAGGCACCGGCGAGCAGGCCAAGCAGCACGTACTCGTGCGGCTGCGGCAGGCGATTCTGCGGGGCGAGATGGCGCCGGCCCAGCGGCTGGTGGAGAACGAACTCGCCGAGCAGTTCGGTGTCACGCGGGCCAGCGTCCGGGCGGCGCTGATCGAGCTGGAATCGGAGGCACTGGTCGAGCGGATCCGCAACCGCGGCTCGCGGGTGCGGGTGGTGACGGTCGAGGAAGCGGTGGCCATCACCGAGTGCCGCATGGTCCTCGAGGGGCTGTGCGCGGCCAAGGCAGCCGTCGAGGCCAGTGAGGAGCAGCTCGACGAGCTGACCGACCTGGGCACCGCGATGTCGAAGGCCGTCGCCGGCGGCGAGCCGGTGCTCTACTCCGAGCTCAACCACGAACTGCACGACCGGATCAGGGGGATCTCCGGCCAGCAGGTCGCCGTCGAGTTGCTGGAGCGGCTCAATGGACAGCTGGTGCGCCATCGCTTCCAGCTCGCGCTGAGACCTGGGCGCCCCCAGCAGTCCCTGAGTGAGCACCTGGCCATGATCGAGACGATCAGGGCCAGGGACCCGCAGGCGGCCGAAGCGGCCGTCCGCACCCACCTCGCGGGTGTCATCGACGCACTGCGCGCCTGACGCCGCACGGGTGGGCCAACCGGCCTGTCCACCAAGGAGATTTGAGCAATGACGCACGGCAACGCGCCCGCCCCCCCACGATCGACGCTCGTCGTCACCGCGCACGCCGGAGACTTCGTCTGGCGGGCCGGCGGAGCCATCGCCCTGGCCGCCTCCCGAGGGGAGAAGGTCACCATCGCGTGCCTGACCTTCGGCGAGCGCGGCGAGTCCGCCAAAGCGTGGCGCGAGGGCAAGAAGCTCGAGGAGATCAAGGCGATCCGCCGTGAGGAGGCCGAGAAGGCCGCCGCCACCCTCGGCGCCCAGGTCCGCTTCTTCGACGCCGGCGACTACCCGCTGATCGCCACGGCCGAGCTGACCGACAAACTCGTCGAGGTCTACCGCGAAACCCAGCCCGACGTCGTTCTCACACACCCGACCGAGGACCCGTACAACGGCGACCACCCGGCCGCCAACCGGATGGCGCTGGAGGCCCGTGTGCTGGCCCAGGCCATCGGCTACCCCGCCCCGGGCGAGATCATCGGCGCCCCGCCGGTCTTCTTCTTCGAGCCGCACCAGCCCGAGATGAGCGGCTTCAAGCCCGAGGTCCTCCTCGACATCACCGAGGTCTGGGAGGCCAAGCGCAAGGCGATGGAGTGTCTCGGCGCCCAGCAGCATCTGTGGGACTACTACACCGACCTTGCCGTCCGCCGCGGTGTTCAGCTCAAGCGCAACGCCGGACCCAACCTGGGCCTGGCGCACAAGACCATGGCCGAGGCGTACATGCGTCCCTACCCGCAGATCGCGAAGGAGCTGGCATGAGCGGCGTGATCGTCACCAACCCGCCGAAGGCGGACGCGAAGGACGTCGAGGCGTTGGCGGGCTTCGGCGTGGCCACCGTGAGCGAGGCGATGGGCCGCACCGGCCTGCTCGGCCCCGAGCTGCGCCCGATCCAGCAGGGCACCCGGGTCGCGGGCACCGCGGTCACGGTGCTGAGCTGGCCCGGCGACAACCTCATGATCCACGCTGCCGTCGAGCAGTGCGGCGAAGGCGACATCCTGGTGGTCACCACCACCTCGCCCTCCACCGACGGCATGTTCGGCGAGCTGTTCGCCACCGCGCTGCAGCGGCGCGGCGTGCGTGGCCTGATCACCGACGCGGGCATCCGGGATACCCAGGAGCTGCGCGAGATGGGCTTCCCCGCGTGGTCCCGGGCCGTCTCGGCACAGGGCACCGTGAAGGCCACGGGCGGTTCGGTCAACGTGCCGATCGCCATCGACGGCCGGGTGATCCGCCCCGGCGACGTGATCCTCGCCGACGACGACGGTGTGGTGGTCGTCCCCCGCGAGAGCGCCCGCCGGACCGCCGAGGCGTCCGAGGCACGCGAGAACAAGGAGGCGCTTGCCCGCGCCGCCTTCATCGAGGGCCAGCTGGGCCTGGACCGGTACGGGCTGCGCGAGACGCTCGTACGGCTGGGCGTGACCTACCGGACGTACGACGAGTACGTGCGGGACGGAGCGGAGTCATGACCGGGTCCGTGGAGGTGCGCTGCATGCTCATGCGCGGCGGCACTTCCAAGGGCGCCTACTTCCTGGCCGAGGACCTGCCCGCCGACGCCGCCGCACGCGACGACCTGCTGCTGCGCGTCATGGGCAGCCCCGACCCGCGCCAGATCGACGGTCTGGGCGGGGCGCACCCGCTGACCAGCAAGGTGGCCGTGGTCTCGGCCGCGGACGATCCAGAGGCGGACGTCGACTATCTGTTCCTGCAGGTGGGCGTCGACCGGCCCGAGGTGTCCGACCGGCAGAACTGCGGCAACATCCTGGCCGGGGTCGGCCCCTTCGCCGTCGAACGCGGACTCGTGCCGCCCGGCGAGGGCGAGACATCCGTACGGATCCGCATGCTCAACACCGGGGAGCTCGCCGTCGCGACCTTCCCCACCCCCGGCGGGCGCGTCGACTACACCGGCTCCGCGGAGATCTCCGGCGTGCCGGGGACCGCCGCACCGGTGGTGATCGAGTTCCCGCAGGGCGCGAGCCCACTGCTGCCCACCGGGAACGTCCGCGACATCGTGGCCGGTACGCCGGTGACCTGCGTGGACAACGGGATGCCGACCGTCCTGATCCCGGCCTTTGCCCTGAACGTCAAGGGTGACGAGGCCCCCAAGGACCTGGAGGAGGATCTCGCGCTCGCCGAGCGCCTGAGGGAGATCAGGCTGGAGGTCGGCAGGCTGATGGGTCTCGGCGATGTCGAGGGCACCACCGTGCCCAAGCTCAGCCTGCTGGCCCCGCCCCTCGGTGGCGGCGCCGTGATGACCCGCACCTTCATCCCGGTGCGCTGCCACACCTCCATCGGCGTCCTGGGCGCCGCGAGCGTGGCGGCCGGGCTGCGTATCCCGGGCAGTGTGGGGCAGGGGATTGCGGAGCTTCCCGTACAAAGTGACCGAATTCGCATCGAACACCCTAGCGGATTCATAGAAATCGTCACTAGCGTCGACCCCGGCTTCGGCGAGACCGCTCCAGTGGCTCGCCACACCGCCGTGGTGCGTACCGCACGAAAGATCTTCGACGGCACCGTCTTCCCCCGGTCCGTCGACACCGCCCCCACACTCGCACACGGCCGTTAAGGAGGAGCCGCTGATGACTCCGCCCCTTGGAGATATCGCCCACCTCGGGCACGTCGAACTGCTCACCCCGGACCTGGATGGCAGTCTCAAGTTCTTCACCGAGTACCTCGGTCTGACGGTCAACGGCCAAAGTGGCGACTCGGTCTATCTACGGACCTGGGACGACTACGAGCACCACAGTCTCGTCCTGACCGCGCACGAGACCTCCGGCATACGTCGCACCGCGTTGCGCGCCGCCAGCGAGGAGGCCCTGCAGCGCAGGGTCAAGGAGCTGGAGGCCGCGGGCCACGAGGGTCGCTGGACCGAGGGCGAGCCAGGCCTTGGCCCGCTGTACGTGACCACCGATCCCGACGGCCATGAGATCGCCCTGTACTGGGAGTCCGAGTGGTACGAGGCCCCGGACGCGCTCAAGCCGGGCCTGAAGAACCAGCCCCAGGCCAAGCCGGGTCACGGTGTGGGCGTACGCCGCCTGGACCACATCAACTACCTCGCCGCGGACGTCGCCGCCAACGCCGACTTCCATCAGCACCTCCTCGGTGCCCGCCCGACCGAGCAGGTCCAGCTGGACACCGGGAAGATCTCCGCGAAGTGGCTGACGTTCACGAACAAGTCGTACGACGTCGTCTATACCGAGGACTGGACGGGTTCGCGCGGACGCCTGCACCACATCGCGTTCGCGACCGACACCCGCGAGGACATCCTGCGCGCCGCCGACCTCGCCATCGACACCGGCGTGTTCATCGAGACCGGCCCGCACAAGCACGCCATCCAGCAGACGTTCTTCCTGTACGTCTACGAGCCGGGCGGCAACCGCATCGAACTGTGCAACCCGCTCACCCGCCTGGTGCTGGCCCCGGACTGGCCGCTGGTCACCTGGACGCAGGCCGAGCGTGCCAAGGGGCAGGCGTGGGGTCTGAAGACCATCGAGTCCTTCCACACCCACGGCACACCGCCTGTCTGCTGAGTCGAGTCGGACCGGGGGTGAGGGCACACAGCCGGGTGCCCTCACCCCCTTGCTTTTGCCGCGTCCGAGGCCGGTCCGTCGCCGTCCGACGACCAGAGGTGGATTGTTGCTGAGATTGTTGACAAAACCGTTGACACTCTTGAAACGGATCCTTAGCGTCTAGCGCACACCGGGTCAGCCGCACGAGCCGCGTCGACCCGCCCCCGAGCTCTCGGCTCCGCTCGAGCAGGGGGACCCCCAGAACTGATCCCCTCCAGGGACCGCCTTTCCTGGACGAGAGGAAAACAAAGATGTCCTCCTCCCCCTCCCTGTCAGCTCGCGGCAGCAGACTGGCCATTCTGGTCGTCGGTCTGTGCTGGCTGGCCGTGCTCTTCGACGGCCTCGACATGTTCATCTACGGCTCCGTGCTGCCCCACATGCTTGAGACGAAGGCGCTCGGCATCACCCCGGCCCAGGCCGGGGACCTGGGCAGCTACGCCACCTTCGGCATGCTGATCGGCGCGCTCACCGCGGGGACGATCGCGGACCGGATCGGCCGCAAGAAGCTGATGGTCACCTGCGTCACGCTCTTCTCGCTGGCCTCCGGCCTGTGTGCGATGTCCTCCAGCGTCGAGGTCTTCGGCCTCGGCCGGACCCTCGCCGGAATAGGCCTCGGCGGTCTGCTGCCCACCGCGATCAGCATGGTCTCCGACTACGCCCCGCGCGGCCGCGCGGCCCTCACCATCGGCATGCTGATGACCGCCCACCACGCCGGCGGCATCCTCTCCGCCTACGTGGCCAAGTGGCTGGTGGAGCCCGTCGGCTGGCGCGCCGCCTTCTGGGTCTGTGTGGTCCCGCTGCTCTTCGCCCCGGTGCTGGCCAAGTTCCTGCCCGAGTCGCTGAGCTTCCTGGTCGCCAAGGGCCGCACCGAGGAGGCCCGCGAGCTGGCCGAGCGCTACGAGGTCGAGCTGCCCGCCCAGGCAGACAAGAAGGCCCCCGCCGACCGCTGGAACGCCCTCACCAACCTGTTCCGCGGCGGTGAGTGGATCCAGACCCTGCTGTACTGGCTGGCTTCCTTCGGCGGCCTGCTGCTCGTCTACGGCGTCGCCACCTGGCTGCCCACCTTGATGCGCAGCGAGGGCTACAACCTCGGCTCCGCCCTGACCTTCGTCGTCGTCTTCAACCTCGGCGGCATCGTCGGCATGCTGGTCGCCGGCCGGGCCTCCGACCGCTTCGGCGCCCCGCGCATCTCGGCGATCTGGTTCGCGCTGACCGCCGCCGGAGTCTTCCTGCTCAGCGTCCACATGCCGCTGGCCGTCACCTTCGTCGTGGTCTTCTTCACCGGCGTGTTCCTCAACAGCGCCCAGACCATGATCTACGCGACGGTGTCGATCCGCTCCATCCCCGAGAACCGCGCCACCGCCGTCGGCTGGACCTCCGGCATGGGCCGCTTCGGCGCCGTGTTCGGCCCGTGGCTCGGCGGCCAGCTGCTCGCCGCCAACCAGGGCGACTGGGGCTTCACCGCCTTCGCGCTGGCCGGACTGTCCTCCATGGTCTTCATCGGCATCGCGGCCCTGCGGAGCTCCGAGCAGGCGCCGCGCAGCGCCGCCGAACAGGAGCTGATCAGCGCCCACTGACGGGCAGATCCGCGCCTGGTCGGGCAGTACCCGATCCAGGGAGACGAGGACGAACGCCGGCCGCCGCAGGGGATGCGGTGGCCGGCGTTCTGCGTCATAGGTCGACCTCGCGGAATCCGTCGGCGGGCTCGGTACGGAGGAGCCATGGGAGGGCTGGTGAAGCGCTCGGGCGGGCTCGCGGGGGACTTTGCTCGCAAAGCCTTCGGGCGGACTCTCGGGGGCGGGACGGATGGGCATGCGCGGTGGGCCCTCGGGCCGGCGCGGGGCCCCGGTGCCGGATTCCCGTCCCGGTCGGGGCACCGCGCCGTTCTCGCGTGCCGTTCGGCCCAGGGCGTGCGGGGCGCCGCCCCGCTCGGCGACGGGCGCACCCTGGCAGCCCTGGGGGAACTCATGCCGAACGCCCGGCCGTCACCGAGGACTGCCGGGCGCACGTATGCGTCAAAGGGCCGAGTACGCCTATGAGTTCACCCCATCTGGTCCTCGACCGAAAGGTGTTCCACCGTCTTGCCGGTTTCCGTGAACGTACGGGTCACATGGCCCGACGAATACACCCACAGGATGCGCAGCGGGCGGTCGCCGATGTTCCGGAACAGGTGAGGAATGGGGGACGGAACATACGTGGTGTCGAACTGCTCCAGTTTCGTCACCTCACCGTCCACCACCACCTCCGCCTCGCCCTCGAGGATCGTCACGTGCTCGTCGCAGTTGTGCGAGTGCAACGGCGCCCCGGAACCGACCGGATACACGCTCATCCCACTGGTGATCCGGTTCTCTCCGGCCGCGGACAACGTGGTGACCAGCGGTGTCGTCACAACCGAGCCACCTCGGTCGAGCAGGGGCACGGACGCGGCCTTGATGATCGTGGTCATCCGGAAAATCCTCTCCAGCTTCACGGTGATACGCCGACCGACGTTAGGCCGTCCCCCGGCGAATGGGTGCCCTCTGGCGTGCAGGTTTACCTTGCACTCCGAGAGGGGTGAGCTTCGCGAACCCGGCTGTACCGTCGGCTGGCATCGCACGGCGTTCCGTTCCGTGCCCGAAACGCGCCGGAAAGAAAAGGCAGGTATCGGCCACATGAGGCTCCCCGTTCTCGCCGAAGAGGAAATGAATCCCCGCCAGCAGGAGTTGGCCGCCCGGATCGCCGGCCGCCGAGGCGCTGTCCGTGGCCCGTTCCGGGTCTGGCTGCACAGCCCGGAGATGTGTGAGCGCGCCGAGTCCCTCGGTGCCTTCGCCCGCTTCGACTGCAGCCTTCCCAAGCATCTGCGCGAGCTCACCCTGCTGATGGCGGCGCGCAACTGGGACGCGCAGTACTCCTGGAACGCGCATGTGCACCAGGCGATCGAGGCCGGCATCCCGGAGGCCGCCGTCAAGGCCGTCGCCGAGAAGCGTGAGGCGGTCTTCGAGGACGAGGCGGACCAGGCCTTCTACCAGTTCTGCCGGGAGATCCTCGAGGAGCACTTCGTCTGCGACGACACCTTCGCCCGCGCGCTCGAGCACTTCGGCTCCAAGGGACTGGTCGACACCATCGGCGCGCTCGGCAACTTCACCATGCTCGGCATGTGCCTGAACACCTTCCAGGTGGACCTCCAGGCCGACCGCGAGCCCCCTTTCCCGGACATCCGCGGCTACGAGCGCGTCACGCCCGACGGGGACGGGCCGCGGCCGTGACGGCCACCAGGGACCGGAGCACGCAGGAAGGCACTGACGTGACCCCCATGAAACCCCCCGCGGCCGGCGGCACCGCCGGTACGCGGCCCGAAGCCGTGCTGCGCGTACGAGGCGTCACCAAGACCTTCGGCGGGGCGGCCGCGCTCAAGGGCGTGGATCTCGACCTGTACTCCGGCGAGATCCACGCGCTGATGGGCATGAATGGAGCCGGCAAGTCGACTCTGGTGCAGGTCCTTTCCGGGATCCATCAGCCCGACGCCGGCACCATCGAGGTCAACGGACACACGCAGTCCGGGCTGACCGTGCGCAAGGCCCGTCGGCTCGGCATCGCCTCGGTTCCCCAGCGCCGCGAGTTGGCGATGGGCCTGACCGTGGCCGAGAACGTCATGCTGGGCGATCTGCCCACCCGGCGCGGCACCGTGCACTGGAAGGCGGTCAAGGACGAGGCGAACAGTGCGCTGTCCGACCTCGGCATCGACATCGACGTGGAGCGCGTCGCGGGCTCCCTCACCGTGGCCGAGCAGACCATGGTGGAGGTGGCCCGGGAGGTCCGGCGCGGCGGCCGGATCCTGATCCTCGACGAGCCGACCGCCTGTCTGAGCGCGGAGGCCGCGAACCAGATCAGGACGCTGGTGCGCACCTTGCGCGACGAGGGCGTCGCCGTCGTCTACATCTCGCACTACATCGACGAGGTCATGGCCATCGCGGACCGCCTGACCGTGCTGCGGGACGGGAACGTGGTGACCAGCGTGCCGGCCACGGACACCGACCCCGCGGGACTGGTCCGCAGCATGGTCGGCCGGGACGTGGTCTCGCAGCGCCCCGAGCGCCCCGCCCCGAAGGACGAGAGGGGCCTCGCCGTACGCGGCCTCAGCCACGGCCGGGCCGTCCAGGACTTCACCGTCGAGGTGCGCAAGGGCGAGATCGTGGCCGTACTCGGGCCCGCGGGCGACGCCCAGTCACGCCTGTTCGATCTGCTCTCCGGACGGCAGCGCCCGGACGCCGGCGAACTGAGCGTCGACGGCCGGGCCGTTCCCTTCGGCCGGGTCCAGGCCTCGCTGGCCAGCGGTCTGCGCTGCGTCACGGGTGATCGCCGCACCCTGGGACTCGTCCAGGGGATGTCCCTGGACGAGAACCTGATGCTCGCGGGCGACCGCTTCGCACGCCGCAAGCTGCACCGCCGTACCGAACTCGCCCGTCGTGCCGCGCCTCTGCGCGGCAGCTACGGCGTCGTCGCCCTCACCGGCAATCCGCCCGTGGGCGCGCTGTCCGGCGGCAACCAGCAGAAGGTCCTGCTCGGCAAGTGGCTGGAGACCGAGCCGGTCGCCTGCTTCCTCGAGGACCCCACCAACGGCGTGGACGTCGCGGCCATGGCCGACATCCACACCCTCGTCGACGACCTTGCCAACCGCGGCGTGGCCGTGCTGCTCGCCTCCTCGTCCGCCGAGGAGGTCATGCGCCTCGCCGACCGTGTCGTCGTCGTCAGCGGCGGCCGCATGGTCGCCGAACACGCCATCACCGCCATCACCCGCGACGAGCTCGTCGCCACTGCACTCGGAGGTCAACCGCAGTGAGCCTCAAGACCCCCTCCGCCTCCACGGACGCCGTGGCCCGTCCGCCCGAGCGCACCTCGTCCCGGTTGACACCCCAGTCCCTGCTGCGGATCCCGCACGGCGGGCTGATCGTCGTCCTCGTCCTGGTGTGCGTGTTCACCGCCCTGAACGCGGACTCCTTCACCAGCTCGCAGAACCTGCTCAACGTGCTGAGGCAGATCAGCGTGACCGCCGTCATCGCGGCCGGGCTGACCCTGCTGATGACCGCCGGCGGCATGGACTTCTCCATGGGCAGCAACGCGGCCGTCACCGTGTCGGTGGCCGCGCAACTGCTGTCGGGCGGCCATTCCACGCCCGTGACGGTGGTCCTCACCCTGCTCCTCGCCACCCTGATAGGCCTGGTCAACGGCCTGGTGGTGACCTTCACCAGGGTCGCTCCGTTCGTCGCCACCCTCGCCTCCGCGATGCTTCTCGACGGCGTCGCCCTACTCGTCCTCAATGGCATGAGCATCACCATCGGCGACAAGATGTTCGCGCTCGGAAACTCCAAGTTCCTCGGCATTCCCTACCTGCTGATCGTGGCGCTCCTGGTCCTGGTCGTGATCGGCCTGGCCATGCGGTTCACCACCTTCGGTCGCGACGCCTTCGCGATGGGCGGCAACGAGCACGTCGCCCGGCTGAGCGGCATCAACGTCTCCGGGCGCAAGCTCGCCCTGTACGCCCTCGCCGGCGCGCTCGCCGGTCTGGCCGGGCTGATGCTGCTCTCCCGGCTCGGCGCCGCCGCCCCTAACACCGGTGGTCTGCAACTCCAGTTGACCGCCGTGGCCGCGGTGGTCATCGGCGGTACCTCGCTGGCCGGCGGCCAGGGAAGCATTCCCGGCACGATCCTCGGTGTGGTGCTGCTCGGCGTCGTCGCCAACGCCCTCAACCTCCTCCAGGTCAACAGCTACTACCAGTACGTCGTCACCGGCGGAGTGCTGCTGGTCGCCGCCATCGTCAACGAGTTCCAGCGGAAGTCCTCACCAGGCCATTGAGGCCGCATCCATACGTTCTGCAAACGCACCTTCTCTTCAAAGATGCAGGAAAGGCGTAATCCATGAAGTCCACAGCCCGCCCCCGCCGCACAGTCGCGGCCTCGCTCGTCGGCGTCGCCGCCCTGGTGCTCTCCGGCTGCGGCTCGGAGTCCGACGGCGCGGGCGCCGCCGGCTCCGTCTCCCTCGGATTCGTCAACGGCGCCAACACCCACTTCCACACCTGTCTGCTCAAGTCCGTCGAGCAGACGGCCAAGGCGGAGGGGGCCACGGTCTACACGGCCAACTCCAAGCAGGATGCCGGGACAGAGCTGTCCAACATCGAGGACATGATCGCGCGGAACGTCGACGCCCTGATCGTGCAGACCGTCAATGTCGACGCCCTCGAGGGCGACATAGCCAAGGCCAAGAGCGCGGGTATCCCGATCTATCTGACCTCCGTGGCCACGGACGACATGTCGGACGTCCTGGGCGTCGCCAAGGTCGACTTGAAGAAGGTCGGCGGCTTGGACGCCGGCTGGATCGAGAAGGACGCCGCCGGTAAGGACGTCAAGGTCGGCATCGTCGCCGGAGCCCCGGGTGCGGCCTCCGACCTGCTGGTGGGCGGTTTCACCGACGCCCTGCCGTCGACCGCCAAGGTGGTCGCGAACCAGCCCGGCATGTTCAACCCCGCCAAGGCGCAGGATGTCGCCGAGAACATGATCCAGGCAAATCCCGACCTGGACTACGCCTTCGTCGCCAACGAGGAGATGGCCTTCGCCGTCCGCAAGGCGTTCGACGCGGCCGGCGCCAAGGATGTCAAGATCGTGACCGTCAATGGCACCGAGGACGGCCTGGCCGCGGTCAAGAGCGGCAGCCTCTCCGCCACCGTCGCCAACTCGGCGATGACCATCGGTCAGACAGCGGTCAAGAACACGATCGGACTACTTGACAAGGACAAGGACGTTGACAAAATTGCCAACATTCCACTTGTCTTGGTCACCGAGGGCAACGTGAGCGAGGCACCTCAATACTGCCCCAAGTAGCAGGATCCGCTTGGGGAACGGTGCCTGCCTCACCGCGTTCTGAGCCGCCCGACCGCCGCACGCAGTGCCGGAATGTCCTGATGGAGCCGCTATGAGGACCTTCCGGCGCGGCACGACCGCACGCCGACCGTTCGTGAAACCCGTTCCGCGGGCGGACGCACCACCCGCACATCCCGTACGACCGGCACCGCCGCCGGGGCCCACCCCTGGTGAGGTGGGCCTCCGGAGGAATCATGGATCGTCTGCTCCTCATGCACAGCTTCGTCACCGTCGCACAGGCCGGCAGCTTCAGCGGAGCCGCCAAGAAGCTGGGCTCATCGGGCTCGCTGGTGTCACGACATGTCGCCGAATTGGAACGGCAGGTGGGCGTCCGACTCGTCAACCGCACCGCCCGGTCGGTGAGCCTCACCGAACCCGGCCAGCGGTACGCCGAATTCGCCGCGCGCATACTCGAGGAAATCGACGCGGAGGACGCCGTTCTCTCGCACCTCCACGACCGCGCCGAAGGATCGCTCAGCATCATCTGTCCCAAGTGGATAGGAAGCCTGGACCTCGGAGACGCGATCGCCGCGTTTTCCGCGGCACACCCGAAAATTCATGTCCGCTTCGAGCTGGGCGGCATGTCCGACCGTACCTACGATTTTCTGGACAGCGGATTCGACGTCGCCTTCCATACACGGGACCTGCGGGACTCCAGCGTCCGGCTCAAGAAGATCGCCTCGCTGCCCTTCGTGCTCTGCGCGTCGAAGGAGTACCTGGACCGGAAGGGCCCGCTCACCGAGCCGAACGGTCTCGCACACCACGACTGCCTCGTGCACGTCAACGACCCCGTCTGGCGCATCGGGCACGGACACGCCTCCACCCTGCACAAGATCCGTAACGTGGCGTTCTCGTCCAACTCCTACATCGCCCTGCAGAAGGCCGCCGTGCATGGCCTGGGCATCGGCCTGCTGCCGCAGCGGCCGGCGTACGACGACCTCATGTCCGGCGCGCTGCGGGTCCTGCTCCCCGAGCTCGCGGTGCCCGACCGCCCGCTCTACGCGATCTACGGCCCCGGTCAGGCCACCCCGAGGAAAGTCACCGTATTCCTCGACTTTCTCACCGAGTGGTTCTCGGGCAATCCCATTCCGGCGATGGATCGGTGATCTGACCCTGTCCGGTCAGGACCGTGAGCAAACGACCGAGAGCGCAACTAACGATTGCAATGCCTGCGCGACCAGGCTGTTGAGGCCGTCAGAGCCGCAAACCTACGATCGCGGGGAACCGGTGACCGTACGAGCACCGCAGGCGCGATCTGCGACCAGGGCCTGTCCGGCGGATCAGGTCGGAGGGAAGCAACGCCGCAGATCGGCGCACCAGACCCCGCGTCTCCGGCGTGATCCGCCGGACAGGCCCTAAGCGAGGAATCCATGGGAATCCAGAGAATCGAATCGGTCACCTACACCATCGACGATCTCGACGAATGCGTCCGGTTCTTCGACGACTTCGGACTCTTCCTGCTGGAGCGGACCGACGAGCACGCGGTCTTCGAGACCCTCACCGGGCAGACGCTCCGGCTGGATACCGACCCCGGCCCGCTGCTTCCTCCGCCGGTGGAAGCCGGCCCCACCCTCCGGGAGGTGGTGTGGGGAGTCGACACCCCGCAGGAGTTGGAGCGGCTGGTGACGGCCGTGGGCCGGGACCGCGCGATCCGTGAGAGCGCCGACAGTGTCCACCACACCGTGGACGAGACCGGATTCGGGGTGGGACTCACCCTGGCCCGGCCGAAGGCCGCGGACGTCACGCCCCGGCCCGCCAACGCGCTCGGCAGCGTGAACCGTTGGAACACCGGGCTGGAGCCCATCACCCGGATACGCCCGCTGCGCATGTGCCACGTGGCCCTGAACATCATCAAGGAGGGACGCAAGGAAGCCGTCGGGTTCTACGTGGACCGCCTCGGCTTCCGGCCCACCGACGTCGTCGAGCCCATGGGCGTGTTCATGCAGGCCCCGGGCGACGACGACCAGCACACCATCCTGCTGTGCCACCGCCCCGACCGGGCCGGCGTCAACCACATCGCCTACGAGGTCCCGGGCTTCGACGACGTGGTGGAGGGCGGCAACTACATGATCGACCACGGCTGGCGGGAGGCCCGCCGGCTCGGTCGCCACACCGTCGGCTCCAACGTCTTCCGCTTTCTGCACGCCCCGTGCGGCGGACGTGTCGAATACGCCGCCGACATGGACCGGGTCGACGACACCTACGAGACCCGTTTCCACGAGACCACCCCGCCGCACCACATCTGGGCGCTGCGCACCAACCGCGACCAGCAGGACGCCCCCGCCTCCTGATCCACCATTCAGCCAGCCTGAAAGGGCACCCATGAGCACCGACCACGGCTACCCCGCCGTCCGCATGTACATCGCGGGCGAGTGGTGCCAGGGCGGCACCGGACGTACCGCCCCGATCGTGAACCCGGCCACCGAGGAGGTGATCGGAGAAGTACCGCTGGCCACCACCGACGACCTGGACCGCGCCCTCGACGCGGCCGCCGAGGGATTCCGGACCTGGCGCGACACCCCGATCGCCCAGCGCACCGCCCTCCTGCACGCCGCCGCCGACCTGCTCACCGAGCGCAGCGCGGAGGTCGGCCGGACCATGACCCTGGAGCAGGGCAAGCCCCTCGCCGAGGCGACCGGAGAGGCCCGCCGGGTCGCGGACACCCTGCGCTGGCACGCCGACGACGCCCGGCGCGCGTACGGCCGCATCATCCCGTCCGCCCCCGGCACGCTGCTGTCCGTACGCCGTGAACCGGTGGGCCCCGTCGCCGCCTTCGTCCCGTGGAACTTTCCGGCGGGCGGACCGATGCGGAAGATCTCCTCCGCGCTCGCCGCCGGCTGCTCCATCGTCATCAAGGCCTCGGAGGAGACTCCCGCCACCGCCGCCGCCCTCGTGCGGTGCTTCGTGGACGCGGGCCTTCCGGCCGGAGTGCTCAACCTCGTCTTCGGTGAACCGGCCGAGGTCTCCGCCCATCTGATCGCCTCCCCGGCCATCCGCCTCGTAGCCTTCACCGGCTCGGTCCCTGTCGGCAAGCTGCTCGCCGCCGCCGCAGGGGAGGTCATGAAGCCCTCCCTGATGGAACTGGGCGGCCACGCCCCCGTGATCGTGTGCGCCGACGCCGACCCGGCGAAGGCCGCCCGTCGCGCCGCGCAGGCCAAGTTCGCCAACGCCGGGCAGGTGTGCACCTCGCCGAGCCGGTTCCTGGTCCACGAGAGCCTTGTCGAGGACTTCACCGCCGAGTTCGTGAAGGCGGCCGAGGCGGTCGTCGTCGGTGACGGCCTGGCCGAGGGCACCACCATGGGACCGCTCGCCAACGAGCGCCGGCTCCAGGCGATGCAGCGGCTGACCGCCGACGCCGTCCGCCGCGGAGCCACGGTGCGCACGGGCGGTGAACGCCTGGACCGCGCCGGTTACTTCTTCGCGCCGACCGTCTTCACCGACGTGCCGGCGGACGCGGAGCTCCTGCACGAGGAACCGTTCGGCCCGATCGCGCCCATAGTGCCCTTCAGTGACGTCGACGCGGCGCTCGCGACCGCGAACGCGCTGCCGTACGGGCTGGCCGCGTACGGGTTCACCGAGTCCGCCGCCACCGCCGAGCACCTCGTGCGCGAGCTGGAGGCCGGGATCCTGTCCGTCAACCACTGCGGCGGCTCCGTCAGCGAGGCCCCCTCCGGTGGCGTCAAGGAGAGCGGCTACGGCAGGGAGGGCGGCCCCGAGGCCCTCGACGCGTACCTCATCACCAAGCGTGTCTCCCACCTGTTGGTGCCATGAGGTACACCCGCGTCTCGGTCGGCGGACGAGCGGTGTGGGGCCGCGTGGGGGAGGAGGACATCGAGCTGCTGTCCGAGTCCCCCCTCTATGGCGACCCCACGGTCATCGGCACGGTGCCGCGCGCCACCGCGACCTGGCTGCCCGTCGTCGTCCCGCCCGTGTTCTATGCCGTCGGCTTCAACTACCCGCGGCACATCGAGCACGCCGGCGCCGAGGTCCCCACCCGCCCAGAGGTGGGCTACCGGGCCAACAACGCGCTGACCGGCCACCTTTCGCCCATCGTGAAGCCACAAGAGGTAGCGGGCCGGTTCGAGGCCGAGCCGGAACTCGTCGCGGTCATCGGCCGCACCCTGCGACACGCCACCCATGAGGAAGCCCGTAAGTCCGTCTTCGGCTGGACGATCGGCAACGACGTCAGCGCCCGCACCTGGCAGCACCAGGACCGTACGTTCTGGCGCAGCAAGAACAGCGACTCGTTCAAACCCATGGGGCCCTGGATCGAGACCGACGTGGACGCCCTGGCGCAGACGACCACGCTCCGCGTGAACGGCGAGGACCGCGCGTCGTTCCCGACCGGTGACATGGTCTTCGACCCCTTCGACTACATCGTCGAGATCACCAAGCACATCACCATGCACCCCGGCGACGTGCTGTGGATGGGCGCCGAATCCACCTGCCAGATCGAGGCGGGCGACACCGTCGACGTCGAGATCAGCGGAATCGGCGTGCTCTCCAACCCCGTACATCCAGAAGGGAACCACGCATGAGCAACGCACCCCGCTACATCCACCACGTCAACTTCCCCACCACCGACCCCGACCGGACCGCCGAGTGGTACACCAGGGTCTTCGGGATGAAGCGGATCATGCCCAAGTCGAACACCCGCGTGGTGCTGATGACCCGCGGCAACTTCGACCTGCACTTCACCCCGGTCGAGGAGATGGAGCGCATGGCGCCCTATCACTTCGCGGTCGAGGTCGACGACTGGGACGACTTCCTCGCCCACCTCAAGGAGCTGGGCATCCGGCACACCCGCCCGATCGAGCGCCCCGAGAACCAGTCCAAGTTCTGCTACATCCACGACCCCGACCACACCATGATCGAGCTGGTCTGGCACGGCAAGCGCCCCAACTGATCGCGCTCCGACCGGAGTTCATTCCCAGCACCGCTAGGAGTTCATCCCCATGCCCATCGCCGACTCCGACGGCACCTCCATCTACTACGAGCGCCACGGCAGCGGTCCGGCGATCCTGTTCGTGCACGGCAGCGGCGGTCACCATGCCGCCTGGTGGCAGCAAGTGGCCGCGCTGCGCGAGGAGTTCACCGTCGTCACCGTGGACCTGCGCGGCTTCGGCAAGTCCGACGCCCCGGCCCGTCCGCACTCCTCGAAGCCCGAGTTCGACGGGCAGGACTTCCCCGGCGACGTGGTCGCCGTGCTCGACCAGGAGGACCTGACCGACGTCATGCTCGTCGGCCAGTCCATCGGCTCCGTCGCCGCACTGCGCGCCGCTCTGCTGCGGCCCGAGCGGGTGTCCTCGGTGGCCCTCGGCCACTCCCTGGGCAGCATCAGCCACCCGGAGCTGAAGGAACTGGCCGCCGCGGACCGCGCCGAGGCCGTCAAGCTTCCGGTCATCGACCGGCTGCTGACCAAGACGTTCCAGCAGGAGCGCGCCGACCTCACCTTCCTCTTCCAGCAGATGGGCACCTTCAACGTCGCGAAGATGGCCGACCTGCGCAACCTCGACACCAACGGCCCGTCCCTGGAGGACATCCAGGCCTCGGGCGTCAAGGTCGCCTTCCTGGCCGGCGAGAAGGACGCGGTGCTCAGCGTGAAGACCGTGACCCGCGCCCACGAGCTGCTGCCCGGCTCGCACCTGGAGATCGTCCCGGACGCCCCGCACTCCATGTACTGGGAGACGCCCCAGAAGTACAACGCGGCCGTCGCCCACCTGCGCCGCACCCTCACCGCACCGAAGGAAGCCGTATGAGCAGCCTCACCCTCGACGCCGCCGACGAGATCATCGACGCGGCCCTCAAGCGCGCCCACTCGCTGGGGAAGGCGGTGAGCGTCGCCGTGGTGGACGCGGGCGGCTTTGTCGTCAGCGTCCGCCGCTCGGACGGGGCGCGCCCGCTCACCCCGGACATCGCCCGCGCCAAGGCGTACACCGCGGCCGTGATGCAGCGGCCCGGCAAGATGCTGAAGAAGTGGCAGGAGAGCCAGCCGGTGTTCTTCTCCCAGCTCTCCCAACTGCCCGGCGCGGCCCTGCCGATCATGGCCACCGAGGGCAGCGTCACGATCAAGAAGGACGGCGAGATCATCGGGGGCCTCGGCATCGCCGGCGGCACCGCGGACGAGGACCAGCAGGTCGCCGACGACGTCCTCGAATCTCTCGGCTACGAGCTGGAGTTCGCCGCCTGGGGCGTCGCGGGCAAGCCCGCCGGGGACACCGGAAAGGACGCCTGAGCCATGGCGGATACGTTCAACTACCGCATCGACCACCACGGCAGCCTGATCCGCCCCGCCGAGCTCCTCGCCGCGCGGGCGGCGGGGGACCCCGAGGCCCTGCACGCGGCCGAGGTCAAGGCGGTCGAGGAGGCGGTGGTCCTGCAGCGCAGGCTGCGCTCCACGGTCGTCACCGACGGGGACTTCCCCCGTGAGGACTTCCGCGGCGCCGTCTTCGACGCCGTCTCCGGATTCCGCCGCACGGAGGAGGAAACCCCCGACGGCCTGCCCCGCTGGGTGGCGGAGTCGCTGCCGAAGGCGAACGGCCCGCTGGTGGCCGACTGGGCCGACCGGCTGTCGGAGCTGACGGTGATCGCCCCCAAGGTCTCCCTGCCGTCCCCGGCCTATCTGGCCGCCACCGCCTTCGCGCCGGAACTGGCCGCGTCGGGCGGCCCCGCCTCGGCCCGTGAACTCGGCGAAGCACTCGCGGAGATCATCCACGCGGAGATCGAACTGCTGGTCTCCCGCGGCGTGCGCCTGATCCAGCTGAACAACCCGCTCCTGCTCGGCCACATCGCCGTGGACCCGTCGGCCCCCGGCGTGCTCTCCTTCGAGGACGCGCTGGCCGTCGAGGCCTTGGCGGTACGACTGGACGAGCGCCCGGAGGGCGTACGGATCGGCGTCTCGCCCGGCTGGGCGGCCCCCGCCGTGGTGGACCGGGCCCGGGCCGAGCGGCTGTACGGCGAGGTCCCGGCGGACCGGTGGGTCCTGCCGTACGACCAGGGCACCGAGGCCGAACTCGATCTCCTCAAGGCCCTGCCCGAGGACCGGGACGTGTGCCTGGGCGTCGTGGACGCGACCGTGCCCGCACTCGAGGACATCGACACGGTGATGGCCCGGATCGACGCCGGTGCCGAGTTCAAGGACATCGAGGACATGGCCATCGCACCGTCCCGCGGCTTCGCCGACTCGGCGGCCCGGCCACTGCTGAGCGCCGAGGACCAGCGACGCAAGATGGTCCTGGTGGAGACCCTCGCCCGCTACTGCTGGGGCAACGAGTTCTGATCCAGGGCCGACGAAGAGCCGGGAAGCGCGTCCGCGCTTCCCGGCAGGGTTTTCAGGGGACCCCGGCTCTCAGAGCACCTCTGCTCAGAGATCCTCGGCTCTCAGAGCACCTCGGCGAACGTCACGGTCCGCTCCGTCAGCAGCGGCAGCACGCACCCCACGATGAGCTCCGCGAAGTGATCCGTCGCCTTGTGCGCCTCGAAGCCGGCCCGGTCGGTGTACTGCTCGTAGAGCACGTACGAACCCGCCTGGTCGGCCTCGGCATGCACCTCGTAGGCGAGGTTCGCGGGCTCGGTCGGCGTGAGGTCACGCATCTTGAGCAGCGCTGCGCGCACGGTGGCCTCGTCGGCGGGTGCGCACCGGTAGTGGGCGACGACAGCGAACGCCATGTCTTTCCTCCGGATGGGTTGTGCGGTAGGGCCCGCCGATTCCAGCACGAATCCCCTGATGAGCGACCCGCGCGGAGCGAAAGCAATGTCTGCCCCCGCGGGGCTGGTCGCCGAGGTGCCTCTTCGTGTGTTGTCAGTCTGGCCCCCCGGCCGTCCCATCTGGTTGACCGCGGCCCGCACCGCGGCAGACGAGAGAAGTGATCTTCATGCGAACCCTGGACACGCTCTCCGGCGGAGAGTGGGTGGCGACGGGCGAGTGGATCGACGTCCACGACCCCTCCGACCTGCGCACCCCCGTCGCCCGCGTTCCCGCGCTGAGCGCCGCCGACGTCACCCGCGCCTACGACCACGCGGAGCGCGGCTTCGCCGTCTGGAAGCGCACCAGCCCCTTTGAGCGCGCCCGGATCATGACCGAGGCGAGCCGGCTGCTGCGCGAACGCGTCGCGGACATCGCCGAGGACCTGGCCACCGAGATGGGCAAGACCCGCGCCGAGGCGACGGTGGAGACGGTCAAGGCCGCCGACTTCCTGGAGTACTACGCGGGCATCGCCCGCCAGGGCTACGGGACCCTGCTGCACGACGCCCGCCCCGACACCCGCACCAGTTTCCAGCGGGAGCCGATCGGCATCGTCCTTGCGATCACCCCGTGGAACGACCCGCTGATCACCCCGGCCCGCAAGCTGGCCCCCTGCCTCGCGGCGGGCAACGCGGCGATCCTCAAGCCGGCCACCGACACCCCGCAGGCCGCCCTGCACTTCGCCCGCGCCCTGCACGACGCGGGCCTGCCGGCCGGCGTCCTCAACGTGGTCACCGGCCGGGGCTCGGAGATCTCCGAGGCGCTGATCTCCGACCCGCGCCTCGTCGCGCTCACCTTCACCGGCAGCAACGAGGTCGGCGAGGGGCTGCGCGCCCAACTCGCCCACACCGGCGTCCGCTTCCAGGGTGAACTCGGCGGCAAGAACGCCACCGCCGTCCTTGCCGACGCCGACCTGAACGCCGCTGCCAAGGCCGTCGCCGCCGCCGGCTTCGCCCAGGCCGGGCAGCGCTGCACCGCGACCAGCCGGGTGATCGTCGAGCGGTCCGTGTACGAGGAGTTCACCCGGCTGCTGCTGGCCGAGGCCGCCGCGCTGCGGGTCGGCCCGGGCCTTGCCGAGGGCACCACGATGGGGCCGCTGGTGAGCGCCCGGCAGCGCGACAGCGTCCTGTCCGACGTCGAACGCGCCGTGAAGCAGGGCGCTACGGTCCTGGCCGGCGGCGACCAGCCGAAGGACCAGGCGCTCAGCCACGGCTGCTACGTCAACCCCACCGTGCTCGGCGAGGTGACCCCGAACCTGGACATCTGGCGCGAGGAGGTGTTCGGCCCTGTCGTCGCCCTGCTTCCGGTGGACTCCTTCGAGGAGGCGATCGAGGCGGTCAACGACTCCGTCTTCGGCCTCGCCGCCGCCGTGTTCACCCGGGACCTCGGCGCCGCGTACCGCTTCGCCGACGAGGCCGAGTGCGGCCAGATCGCCGTGAACACCACCACCTCCGGCTGGGACGTCCACCACCCCTTCGGAGGCTTCCGGGACTCCGGATCGCCGTTCAAGGAGCAGGGCGAGGAAGCCCTGCGCTTCTACACCCGCGTCAAGACCGTCGCCGTCCACTTCGGCGCGTGACGCTCGCGCGAACGGTCGTGCGAACGCTCTCGCGAGCGGTCGCGCAAGGAAACTCGCAAGGAAAGGAGGATGCCGATGGCTGACGAGACGATCGGCATCGTCGGCGCCGGCATCGTGGGCCTGGCCACCGGCCGTGAGATCGCCCTGCGTCGCCCCGGCACCCGGGTCGTGGTGCTGGAGAAGGAGCGGGAGGTCGCCGTCCACCAGACGGGGCACAACTCGGGGGTGGTGCACGCAGGGATCTACTACAAGCCCGGCAGCCTCAAAGCCCGACTGTGCACCAAGGGCATGGCGATGATCCGCGAGTACTGCCAGGAGCGGAACCTGCCGTACGACGAGTGCGGCAAGCTGGTCGTGGCGGTGACCGACGACGAAGTGCCCCGTATGGAGGCGCTGCACGCCAACGCCCTGGAGAACGGGGTGCCGGGCGCCCGCCGGATCTCGGCCGGTGAGATCCGCGAGATCGAGCCGTACGCCATGGGCCGGGCGGCCATCCACTCCCCGCGCACCGCCATCACCGACTACACCGCCATCGCCCAGTCCTTCGCCAAGGACATCGAGGAGTCCGGCGGCGAGGTGCGGCTCGGCTTCCCCGTCACTCGCGTCACCCGGCTCACCGGCGGCGGCATCGAGGTCGCCTCCGGGGCCGAGACGCTGAAGGTGGACCGTCTCGTGCTCTGCGCGGGACTGCACAGCGACAGCGTCGCCCAGCTCGCCGAGGACGGCTCCGATCCGCGGATCGTTCCGTTCCGCGGCGAGTACATGACGGTCGCCCAGGAGAAGGCACACATGGTGCGGGGCCTCATCTACCCCGTGCCCGACCCGCGCTACCCCTTCCTCGGCGTGCACTTCACCCGCCGGGTGAACGGGGAGGTGGAGGTCGGCCCCAACGCGGTGCTCGCCCTCTCCCGCGAGGGGTACCGCCTCACCGACATCGACCTGCGCGAACTCGGCCGCATCGCCGCCTTCCCCGGCATCTGGCACCTGGCGAGGCAGCACTGGCGCACCGGCATCAAGGAGATGCGCGGCTCGCTGTCGGTGCGGTCCTACATGAAGGCGGCCAAGGCGTACGTCCCCGACATCGACGCCTCGGACGTGGTGCGCGGCGGAGCCGGCGTACGCGCTCAGGCGCTCGGCAGGGACGGCTCGCTCGTGGACGACTTCGCCATCCATCGAGTGGGCGCGGTCACGGCCGTACGCAATGCGCCCTCGCCCGCCGCGACCTCGTCCATGGCGATCGCGGAACACATCGTCGGCACCGTTTTCGACTCCGCCGCCGCAACCTGAAAATGCCCTGCGTGCAGCGCTGTTTCGCGCAACTAGTGCTTGCATCCCCAGGGCTCTGCAAGGGCTCACGGCCCGCCTAGCGTTTCTTTCGCACCACCGCAGACCACACCCCCCGTCGAGAGAGAGCTCACGCCATGTTCGTTGTCGACACGCAGATCCACATCTGGCTGGAAGAGACCCCGGACCGTCCCTGGGTCCCGGGCGCCCGGGAGCGGATCCGCCTCAACGGCCACCGCGAGGAGGCCTTCTCCTACGAGGAGGCCCTGGAGCTGATGGACGAGGCCGGCGTCAACCGCGCGCTGATCCTGCCGCCGTCCTGGGAGGGCAACCGCATCGACTACGCCCTCGAGGCCTGCGAGGCGTACCCGGACCGCTTCGGCATCATGGCCCGCGTCCCCCAGGACGACGAGGTCGAGGGCACGGCCATGCTGAAGGACTTCGCCCAGAACCCGCACATCAAGGGCACCCGCCTCACCTTCCACCGGCCGCAGGACCGTAACTGGATGATCGACGGCACCAACGACTGGTACTGGCCGATCGCCGAGGAGCTCGGCGTCCCCACCATGGTCCACGCCCCGATCTGGAAGCGTGAGCTCGGCCAGATCGCCGCCAAGCACCCCGGCCTGAAGATCATCATCGACCACATGGGCATCATGGCCCGCTGCGTCGACGACGCGATCGGCTACTGGGTCCAGGAGACCGCCGACCTGGCCGTGCACCCCAACATCTACGTCAAGGTCTCGGCGCTCCCCGGCTACTCGACGCAGCCCTTCCCGAACAAGAACATCGAGAAGTACGTGCGCGAGATGGTCGACAAGATGGGCCCGCAGCGCTGCTTCTACGGCACCGACATCACCCGTCTGCTCGGCCACGGCATCACCTACACCGACACGATCGAGCAGTTCACCAAGCACTGGGACTTCACTCCCGAGGAGCTTGAGTGGATCATGGGCCGCGGCATCAGCGAGGTCCTGAACTGGCCGATCGAGGGCTGAGGAACCACCAGAGATGAGTGACAGCAAGAACACCTCAGGCAGCGACGGCGGTGAAGCCCTCGTGTCGGCCTTCAACGCCGTCGGTGCCGACTACCTCTTCTGCTCATCGGGGTCCGAATGGGCCCCGGTGTGGGAGTCCCTGGCCCGGCGTCACCGGGACGGTGCCCCGGCGCCGGAGTACCTGGACCTCACCCACGAAACGGTGGCGGTCGGCATGGCCACCGGGTACGGCCTGGTCAAGCGGCGCCCGCAGGGCGTGCTGCTGCACGCGGCCCCCGGGCTGCTGCAGGGGTCGATGGCGGTACACGGCGCGCTGCTCGCCGGCGTCCCGATGGTGGTCACCTCCTCGGAGTCGAGCACCTACGGCGACGGCCCGGGGCAGGACCCCGGCGGTCAGTGGTACCGCAACCTGTCGATCGTGGGCGGTCCGCACAACATCGCGACCCCGTTCACCAAGTGGTCCAACGAGGCCGCCAGCGTCCACACCCTGCCCACGATGATCACCCGGGCGGCGGAGCTGTCCTGGCGGGCCCCCGCCGGTCCGGCGTACCTCAACATCCCGCTGGAGATCCTCCTGGAGGAGTGGGACGGCCGCGAGGCCAAGCCCATCGTCCCGCCGGGCTCCACGCACAGCTCGCCCGAAGAGGTCGATCCCGTCGCCCAGATGATCCGCGAGGCCGTCAACCCCGTGATCGTCACCGAGACGGCGGGCCGCGAGGCGGGCGGCTTCGAGGCCCTCGTCGCCTTCGCCGAGGCGTGGAACATCCCGGTCGTCGAGCCCGACTCCGCGGTGTGCGGCAACTTCCCGCGCACCCACCCGCTGCACGCGGGCAGCGACATCGGCCCGTGGATGGACGAGGCGGACCTCATCCTCCTCGTCAACTGCCGCGTCCCGTTCTACCCGCCCAGCCGGCGCCCGTCCAAGGCGCAGATCGTCGTCATCGACGAGGTGCCGCAGCGCCCGCACGTCGTCTACCAAGTCCTGTTCGCCGACAGGTACTTGGAGGGCAACGTCGCCAACACCCTGCGCCAGCTCACCAAGCGCGCCAAGGACCTCGACGAGGTCGCGGTGACCGCGCGGCGGGGAGTACAGGAGGAGCGGCACGCCGACGAGCAGGCCGCGATCGCCGCGGCCGAGGCGAAGGCGGCGCGGGCCGACGGCATCGACCCGGTGCTCGTCGCCGCGACGCTGCGCGGGCTGCTCGACGGCTCGGACGCGATCGTCGTCGACGAGACCATCACGCACAGCCGGGTCGTCAAGCGCCATCTCCAACAGGACGCCCCCGACTCGTACTTCTATGTGCAGGGCGGACTCGGCCAGGGCATCGCGGTGGCGCTGGGCGTCAAGCTCGCCGCCAAGGAGCGGCCGGTGGTCCTCACGATCGGCGACGGCGCGTTCACCTACAACCCGGTCCTCCCGTCGTACGACGCCGCCAAGGCGTACGACCTACCGGTGCTGATCGTGGTCTTCAACAACCGCGTCTACAAGTCGATGAACCTCAACCACCGCAGGTTCTATCCCGAGGGCGCCGCCGCCGAGACCGGGGAGTGGCTCGGTACCGACCTGCACCGGCTGCCCCGACTCGCGCAGTTCGCCGAGCCGTTCGGCATGCACACCGAGACCGTCGACGCGCCGGACGGGCTCGCCCCCGCCTTGGAGCGTGCCCTCAAGGCCGTGGCGGAGGGCACCACTGCCGTCGTCGACGTTCTCGTCACCCGCTGACCCAGGAGGCACCCGCCACCATGACCGACAACCCAACGCCCAAGCTTGGCAAGGTACTTGTCCCAGCCGAGGAGCTGCGCACCTTCGCCGCGGCCCTCCTCGAGAAGGGCGGCCTCAGCCCCGAGCACGCCCGTACCACCGCCGATGTGTTCGTCTGGGCCGCGCTGCGCGGCGTCGACTCCCACGGCACCGCGCGTGTCCCCGCCTACCTGGAGCTGCTGGCCAAGGGCGTGGCCAACGCCAAGCCCGAGATCAAGGTCGAGTCCGGCACGTCCGCCGTCGCCGTCCTGGACGCCGACCGGGCGCCCGGACCGGTGGCCCTCACCGCGGCAGCGGAGGAAGCGGTGACCCGGGCCAGGGCGAGCGGTGTTGCCGCCGTGGGAGTGCGCCGCACCGTGCACACCGGCGCCATCGGCTACTACGTGTCGAAGATCGCCGAACAGGGCCTGGTCGGCATCGCCTTCGTCGCCGGGATGCCCAACATGGGCTACACCGGAGTCAAGGGCGCCGCCGTGGCCACCAGCCCGCTCGCCATCGCCGTGCCCGCCGAGAGCCACGCCCCGCTGCTGCTCGACATGGCCACCGCCACCATCGCCCTGGGCAAGATCCGCCAGGCGAAGGCGAGTGGCGCCCCGCTGCCGGAGGGCGCCGCCGCCACCGAGGACGGCACCCCCACCACCGACCCTTCGCTGGCGGTCATGCCGCTGCCGCTGGGCGGCGCCAAGGGGTCCGGCATGTCGATCGCCTTCGAGCTGCTCACCAGCGTGCTGGTCGGGGCGCCGATCTTCGCCGCCTTCCACTCGGACGATCCCCAGGGCCGCAAGCACCGCCAGAACGCCCTGATCATCGCGATCGACCCGGCGGCCTTCGGGGACGCGGTCGGCTTCACCGCGGCCGTCGATGCCACGCTGAGCACCCTCAAGGGACTGCCGCCGGCGGACGGCGCGGAGGGTGTGTTCTATCCCGGCGAGCGCAGCGCCTCCGTGGCCGCGGAGCGTGCCGCGAAGGGAGTGCCGGTGGCGCCGAAGGTGTGGCGCGAACTGATCGAGAACGCGGCCAAGTTGGGCGTGACACCGCCCGAAGCCCGATAGCGGGGCTGACAGGTCTCCACGAAGGGGGATGGAGGGACAGGTGGCAGGGGCGCCCGAGGTATGACGGCCGCCCCGGCCACCCGGTCCGCTCCGAAGCGCCCGCCGCCCACTCGACCGGCGCCGGGCGCCCCGGTGTCGGGCTGCCTCGTCAACCGGCGTCGGGCGCCCCGGCGTCGACGGCCCGCCGCACCTGCCGGGCGATCAGGGCGTAGACCTCCCGGGCCTTGACGTCGTCGGTGCCGTCGTACCCGTGGTCCGCGTTGGGCACGTCGTAGTGCTGGACCAGCGCGCCCGCCCGCTGCAGGCGTCCGGCGTAGCGCTCGCCCTCCGCCTTGAGGAGGTCGAACTCCGCGGTGACCATCAGGGCCGGGGCGATGCCCTTGAGATTCGCGGTGTCCGACGGATGGGCGGGGGACACCAGCCGGTCGGCGCGCTCGCGCGGGTCGGGCACGTACGAGGAGTCGAAGACCTCCGCCATCCAGGGGCGCAGCACCGGCTTGGGGATGGCCGCACGCTTGTCCTTGGCGCTCGTCACGAGGTCCAGCGGTGGGTAGTGGAGGACCTGCAGCGCGATCGAAGGTCCACCTTCCTCGAGCGCCTGGCGGGCCACCGCCGCCGCGAGACCGCCTCCGGCACTCTGGCCACCCACGGTGAGCCGGCTGCCGTCCCAGCCGTGTTCCCCACCGTGCTCGGCGATCCACCGTACGACCTCGAAGGCCTGTCGCGTCGGTGCGGGGAACGGGTGTTGGGGGGCGACGACATAGTCCACATTGATCACGGCCACCCCCGCCTCGGCGGCGAGGCAGCGGCACAGCGGATCGTCGATTTCCGTCAGGGGTATGACGTAGCCACCCCCATGGAAGTTGACGTGAACCGGCGGAGGTGGGCCCTCGGTCGCGGGCATGTACACCACGACCCGGGCCGGAGCGACCGAGGTGGGGACCGTCAGTTCGCGTGCGTCGCGGGGAAATTCCGGGAACCGGCCGTGCAACGAAGCCGCGGAGCCGCGGCCTTCGGCACGTCGGCTCGCCAATACGGCGAGGCGCTGGACCGACTTGGCGGCGAAGGCGGCCACGGTCGGCCGGGCGAGGAGGGACATGCGGTTCCATTCGTCGAGCCGTGGCGCCAATCGACAGGATTCCTGTCAATTGAGTGGGGTGATGCTAGCACGGGCCGGTGAAGCCTCCTAGGTGATTGCCAGGGGTGCCTTACGCACCCACCGCGGGGTGAACGACATTGTTGGCAATCGCGAGTGGTATTTTCCGGCAGCTTCCGGGCCTCAAACAGCGGACCCTGGCTCGTGGAGTCCTCCCCGAGCTGCCCGAGGCCGGCTGACGCACCCGGCAGAACTTCTCCGCGTATTCACCGCAGCCACCTGGTGGTAGCCGGACGGCGCCGGACTCTACTCGCGATCACCGGGGATGGTCCGGCGCTCTTCTGCGTGGGGCTGCTCACGCTCTGACCAGAGTAAAAGGCCGAGGAATGGTCAATACCTGTGGATGGGGGTGCCTGTCACGAATGCCACAGGCCCCGGAGTTTCGGTCTGTGGGGGCGTCATCCCTTGACGTCAGGAAGGCGCGGCCTCCGGGGGGATGACGCCCCGCCCGGCTCACCAGGTCTTGCCGGCCTGCTCCCGGACCGTGTGGTTGATCCGGTTGAAGAAGTTGGTCATCGCGATCTCCAGGGTGATCGCGCCCAGCTGCTCCTCGCTGAAGTGGTCGGCGGCGGCGTCCCAGATCTCGTCGGTGACGCCCGGTGCGCCGTCCTGGAGCCGGGTGGCGGCCTCGGTCAGGGTGAGGGCAGCCCGCTCCTCATCGGTGTAGAAGGGCGTGTCGCGCCACGCGACCACGTTGTGCAGCCGATCGTCTGTCTCACCGGCCTTCTTCGCGGACTGGATCGTGGCGAAGACGCAGGGGCTGCAGCCGTTGATCTGGCTGGTGCGCAGGTGGACCAGGGACAGCAGGTGCTTGTCTACGCCCCCGGCGTGAATCGCCTTGTAGAGGTGCTGGATTGCTGTGATCACGTCGGGATTGGCCGGGCTTGTCATGCGTGCTTCCATCGGTCTTGCTCCTTCATCGGTGGTTGATCGGTTACCTGCGCCCCTCCGGGCCCGTCATCACCCATGACGGAGCAGAGCCGAGGAAGGTAACAACATGTCCGACACCAGCCCGACGGACCCGATAGCCGAGACGTTCGAGGCCCAGCGCGACCGGCTGCGCGCGGTCGCTCACCGCATGCTCGGGTCGCACGCCGACGCCGAGGACGTGGTCCAGGAGGCCTGGCTGCGGCTCTCCCGCCAGGACACGGCGACCATCCACAACCTCGCCGGCTGGCTGACCACGGTGGTCGGCCGGATCAGCCTCGATGTCCTGCGATCGCGCCAGGCCCGCCCGGAGGCGTCCTACGACGATGGTCTGTCCGAGCTCGTGGTGACGCTCGACGACAGTCCTGCTCCCGAGGACGACGCCGTGCTCGCCGACTCGGTCGGACTCGCGCTCCTCGTCGTCCTGGACTCCCTCGGGCCGAGCGAGCGGCTGGCGTTCGTGCTGCACGACCTGTTCGCGGTGCCGTTCGACGAGATCGGCCAGATCCTCGGCAAGTCCACCGCCGCCACCAAGATGCTCGCCAGCCGCGCCCGCAGGAAGGTGCAGACGATCGAGCGACCGACCGGCGTCGGACGGGAGCAGCGAGAGGTGGTCCAGGCCTTCCTGACAGCGGCTCGCCGCGGCGACTTCGAAGAGTTGCTGCGGGTACTCGACCCCGAGGTGAAACTGACCGTCGACACCCCGTCCGGCGTGGTCGTCACCCTCGGCGCCACCCAGGTCGCAGCCGGCGCGCACCTGTCCGCCAGCGCGGCCACGCAGGGGCGGACGGTGCTCGTCAACGGCCTCCCGGGGATCATTTCCTGGCGCGAGGACGGCACCCCGCTCTCGGTCCTCGCGTTCACCGTCGTCGACGGCCGGATCACCGGCATCACCGTCGTGATCGACCCGGCCAAGCTCGCGCTGATGGACCTGCCGGATCCGGCGTGAGTCCCTGCCGAGGCAGTTGCCGTCAAGCGGCCAAGGTCTGTGGATCATTGACCTGTTTCAGGCTGCGGGGGCTTCGTGGCGTTCGACGAGGTGGCCGCGTTCGAAGCGGGCAGCAGCGGTGTGGATGTGACCGGCTGCGAGGAGCTGATCGGCGAGGCGGCTGCGCAGGGTGCTGGGTTCGTGTGGCTGAGTGGTGGGAGGAGGAGTCGACACGGTGAGCCTTCCGGGTGGAGGTTTCATGCGGGATCCACGACGGTGGGTGAGGCGGGGCGCGGGATGGTGCCGGCGGGGGCGTACTGGGCGGCTTGTGCATCGAACATCGCGGCATAGTGCCCCTGGGCAGCCATGAGTTCGTCGTGGCTGCCGCGTTCTGCCAGTCGTCCCTGGTGCAGGACGTAGATGCGATCGGCGTAGCGGACGCCGGACATGCGATGGGTGACGAGGACGACAGCGCGGTTCGGGGCAGCGAGCTGGCGGATGCGGTCGAACGCTTCGATCTCGGCTTCCGGATCGAGGGCGGAAGTGGGTTCGTCCACGATGAGGACGCTGTCTCCCTGGGAAGTTGAGCTACGCCAGTGAGTGCGGGCCAGGCCGACCTTCTGCCATTCACCGCCGGACAGTTCGACAGCTCCGCGGAACATGCGGGCCAGCAGGCTCTGCAACCCGTCGGGGAGTTTGGCGATGACCGAGTCGGCTCCCGCGTAGTCGACGGATACTTGCAGGTCTTCCGAAGAGGCGTCGTGGTCGGCTCGCCCGATCCGGATGTTCATCGCGGCCGTCACAGGCCAGCGTTGGAAATCCTGAGTGAGCAGTGCGACGCGGTCGAAGACCTGGGAGCGTTCCAGGCCGGCGATGTCCAAGTCGCCCCACCGCACGGTCCCTTCCTGGGGCAGCAGCAGGCCCGAGAGGATCTTCATCAGGGTGCTCTTGCCGGAGCCGTTCTCGCCCACCACGGCCGTGACCGAGCCCATGGGCAGCGTGAGCGTCACATGGTCCAACGCCGGAGTTTCGCGGTCGGGATAGCGGTAGGTGACCTGGTCGAGGGCAACCTGCTTGACTTGGTTCGGGACCGGATTGCCTGTCTCGGGGATGGCGCGTTGGGCGGCCTCGGTCAGGAACCGTCCGTGATCGCGGACGTAGAGGGACTCCTCGTGCAGCGTGTTGATGTTCATCACCAGGGCGCCCAGGCTTGCCGAGCCGGAGCGGACGGCGATCACCGCGGTGCCGGCCACTGCAAGGCTCATATGCCCGCTCATGACCAGCCAGATCATGGTTCCGTAGGTGGCCGCCATCGCCACCCCGGACAGCGCGGCGGCCACCCACTCGGTGACCGCCTTGCTGGAGGCCAGCCGTTCCTGCTCGGCCTCGGCGCTTTGGGCCATGCGCTTGTACCGGCTGAGCAGGAACGGACCGACACCGTGGATGCGCACTTCCTGGGCGGCAGTGCGCTCAGTCAGGAGGTTGCCGATGAGGCGGCTGGCCCGCAGGTGCTCGATCCAGCTCATCACCGACACGTAGCGCTCCTGGGCCACGCGCATGGCGCCCCAGCCGCGCGGCGCGGCGATGAGGATCAGCATGGGCAGCAGTACTGGGTGCAGGACGGTGAGCACGCCAGCCGTGGCCACCAGGGAGATGGCGCTGTTCAGCGCGGCGACACAGGCGCCGATCATGCGGCGGGCGCTGGCCGGGCCGTACTGGGCGATGTCGATCAAGCGGCGGAAGTCCGGGTCGTCGATGGCTTCCAGCTCGACGGAGGCTGCGGCAGCCAGGTACTGGGTGGTGGCGATCCGCTCGACGAGCGGCTCCAGGCGGCCCGCTCGGGACGTGGACCACCCGGCAAGAGCTGAGTTGACGACGGCAGTCGCAGCGGCGGCGAACAGACCGGGCAGCAGGGCATGCAGTCGCTCCACGGCGCTGCTGGAGCCGAGAAGGGCGTGCATGACGGCGTTGACGGCAAGCAGCCCGACGGCAGCGGCAATGCCCTGCCCGATCTCGCTGATCCCGACGGCGATGAGCGCCCGGCGATCCGTGTTCCACGCCATGCGCAGGGTCGCGCCGACCAGACTCGGCATGGATCGGAGCGCGGACATCATGGTCAAGTCCAGCCGCGCATGCTCGTGTTGGGACCAGCCCATGTCGTAGCGCAGGGGGCCGCCGAACAGTTCACGCTCTGCGTCGGAGACAACCGGCTCGGCCGGCCTGACCTTCCCGAAGAACCTCTTCACAGAGCGCCTCCCTGCGTGGGCCAGTTCAGCGCCCTGTACGAAGGGCCGTGGGTGAGCATCTGGAAGATGGCAGCGCTGTAGGGGTGGCAGTCCGGCGGAGGTTTCTCCATCGAGACCCAGAACAGCCCTCCGCGCTTGTCCTCGCAGTTGTGCGGCTCGCCGGTCCAGGACTGCGCGACGAACACGGCGGTGACTCGGTCCATGCCGTCGGGAGCGTGATGGTGCACGATCCCGCAGAATTCCTGCTGCGCTGGAGTGATGCGGACTCCGGTCTCCTCCTCTGCCTCCCGGCGTGCTGCCCGGTCCAAGGGCTCGCCGGCCTGAAGGTGGCCGCCCACGACGGTCAGCTGTCCCGGCGCCTGCGCCGAGTCGGGTTTCCTGAGGACAGCTGGAATGTTCCTGAAGTGCGTCATGCCAGGTACCTCGTATCCGGTCGGGATGCGCCGGCCAGGAACCAGCCAAAGCCGTCAATGCTGCGGACGAAGCTGTCAGAGGGGGCGGTGACGGTTTCGAACGGAGGATGAACGAGGGCAGGGCGAGGCGAGGTATGCATGGGTGCTCCTGGGGCTTGATGCGGACAGGTGATCGGGTAACTGGGAGTTGTTTGTCGCCGTAACGGGGCTGCGGGGGCGAAATCTAGAACGTGATTTCGCATTCTCGATCCAGCCGCAGCGATGCCGGGGTGATGTGTCGTGATGCTGCGTTCGATCACTCCTGTGGGTGTGGGTACTCCTCCTAGGGGATTGCGAGGGCTGGCAGAACTCCTATTCGCTCAGGCATCCTTCGGCGTGGCCAGCAGTTTGAAGCGGGTATTGCTGGAGTCGGGGAAACCACCGGCTGGGGGTGCGAGCGCGCGGCTCCGGCCGGGGTGCGGCAAGTGGTTCGTCCGCCACTGCTCCAGCAGCGAGCGCAGGGGTGCGCTGCGCTGTCGGCCTCTTATGGGCTCTCGGTGCAAGTAGCCAGGCGTTCAGGCGACCCGCCGGGGACCGGCGGAGCCGTAAGCGAGGGAGTTTCTTGATGGAGAGCCGGGATGTTCGGAGCGGGAACCTCCGGCGAGGGCCGCGACGTCGGCGCGCTGACACTCCCCGGAGTCCAGGACGCCCTGGTGGAGGCGGCCCTCGAGGCCGCGAACCGCGCCGTTCTCGTCATGGTCTCGGGCCGCCCGTACGCGATCGGTCGGCACGCCCGCAAGGCCGACGCGACCGTGCAGGCGTTCTTCCCCGGCGATGAGGGCGCGGCGGCGATCGCCGGTGTCTTCTCCGGGCGGATCAACTCCTCGGGGCGCCTGCCCGTGCAGATCCCGGGCGGCACCAGGCCGGCCGGGCACCTACCTGGCGCCTCCGCTCGCACTCAGGAGCGATGGCGTGACCAACACCATCGACCCGCTGTACCTCACCGACCCGGTCGTGTGGGGCGAGCCGCGCCTCGTCGACGACACCCGGACCATGACCACCGCGTGTTCGGGGTCGTCCATGCGCGGGAACGCCGCCGGCAAATCCGTGTTCTGGCCACTGGCCGTCAGCACGGGGTACCGGCGGGCGTCCGCGCTGATCGGCGGATCGCTCCGCGCCATCTTGACGTCCTCGAACCGATTGACCGCGCAGGCGGTCCTGCCGTGCGACGTCCGCACACGCGTCAGGCCTTCACCGAGACGCCACTGCGTCTGCTCGGCCGGGGGGTCGAAGGGACAGAGGCTTGACCAGACCCGTCTCGTAGGCGAACACGACGGCCTGGACCCGGGCACGGGCGCCGATCTTGGCGAGAATGTTGCTGATGTGGGTCTTGACCGTGGTCGGGGCTATCGACAGCCGCTCGGCGATCTCCGAGTTGCTCCAGCCGGAGGCGAGAGCGGCAAGCACTTCGATTTCGCGTTCGGTGAGGCGGGACAGCCTGCTTCTTCGGTCTGTGCTGCTGGTGGAGCCCTGGTCACGGACGGCCTCGATGAGTGCGCGCGTGAAACGAGGCGACAGGACGGAGCCTCCCAGCGCGACGGTGTGGAGGGCTGCGGCGAGCTCGTCGGGGAGAGCGTCCTTGAGGAGGAGTCCGCCGGCACCCGCGCGCAGGGTGGCGTAGGCGTACTCATCGGCGTCGGAGGGCGCCAGCACCAGTACCCGCGGGGGGAGCCTGCTTGCCGGATCGGTGTGACGCGCCTGGACATGACTGTCGGGTCGGGCGATGCGGCGTACGGCCTGAATGCGGTCGACGTCCGGCCGGCCCATGTCCATGAGGACGGCATCGGGCCGGAGAGGGCCGGCGGCTCGGATCGCCTGGTCGCAGTCGGCCGCCTCGCCCACGACCGTGATGCTGGGCTGGGCTTCAAGGAACATCCGCAGGCCGAGACGTTGCAGAGTCTGGTCGTTGACGATGAGTACGGTGATCATGCGGGCGTTCTCCCGGCGGACCGGGCCCGGAGGCATGCGGCCGACCATGTTCGCAGCGGGGCGGAGCATGAAGGTGAGGACCCGGCCGCGCATCCTGGAATGTTCCGGATCGCGACCGCGCCCTTCCGCGCACCGGCCGTCTGTCCCCACGGGCGGCCGGAGCGGACCGGGCGCGCGCTCCGCTTGAGCACGCGCGCCCGCAGGCGCGGGTGTATGAGGGACGCGGACGCGGCGGGCCGGCTGCTGATGGCCCCGTGGCTCTGCCCTGCTGAGGCGTCCTCAGTTCTTCAAGGCGCTCAGGACGGCGGTGGCCATGCCTCGTTCGCCGTGTGCGTTCGGGTGGACCATGGCTGCGGGGCTGCTGGGCCGGAGCGGCTCGATCCAACGGGTGCCCGCCGGGGAACAGGCGTCGTGTCCGACCGACGGGGCGAAGGTGTCGACATACGTCGCTCCCGCAGCCCGCGCGTGTTCGCTGAGCATGGTGTTGAACTCCCGTTGCTTCTGGCGCAGGAATGTGACGTCGCCAGGGGCGAGGGGCAGGCCACGGTCGCAGTCGGTGCCCTTGACGGGCAGGATCGCCGGGTAGCCGACGACGTAGACGCGGGCCTCGGGCGCGCGGCGTTCGATCTCGGTCAGTGCTCGGGCGAGGCGGTTGCCCGTGGCGCGGATCTTCTCGGCGACTTCGTCGGCGCCGTCAGAGGCGTACCTCTCCTGACAGGGCGCCTTGCCGGTGATGTCCATGAGTTTGTCGGCCAGTTCGAAGAGCGTTCCCGTGGTGACGCACTTGGTGATCATCGAGCTGAAGCCGATGTCGTTGCCGCCGATACCCAGGGTGACCAGCCTCGTGGTGGTGGAAAGCGCCGAGAGCTGAGCGGGGTTGGTGCCGTTGTCGGTCGACTGGGGAGCGGTGAGGTCGGCGATGGTGGCGCCACTGCAGCTGACGTCACGGAAGTCGGCCGCCTTGAGGCCCAGTTCCTTTGCGACGACGGCCGGATAGTTACGGCCGGACCGGTCGCAGCCGGCCGGATCGCCGGTCTGGGGAGGGATTTTGGGGCCCGAGGTGTACGAGTCGCCGAGTGCGACGTAAGGCCCCTTGGGGGGTGCCGATGCCGATGCCTTTGCCTGTTCCTTGTCACCGTCACCGTCACCGCTACTGTCGCTGTCCGAGTTCTGTCCGATGCTGACGGCGGTGACCAGTACCCCGCAGGCAAGGGCCACGCCTATGCCGGTTCGTGCCAACGGTCCCATTGCTGTGTCCTGTTCCTTCGTCGTGGATGCTCAACTGCGGTGCTGCCGAGGTGGCTCGGCTTCGGGGGCGAAGAGGTGAACACGGGGCGGGGACGTGGGGAGACGGTCCGGGCGTCGGACGAGGCGGGCGAGCGGGGTGGACCGGGTCATGTCGGCCGTACGAGCCCGGTGTCGTACGCGAAGATCACGGCCTGGACGCGATCGCGGGCGTCAATCTTGGTGAGGATGCGGCCGATGTGGGACTTGACCGTGGATTCGGCCAGGTGCAGACGTTCGGCGATCTCCTGGTTCGTCCAGCCGGTGGCGATGGCGGTGAGGACTTCACGTTCACGTTCGGTGAGGTCGTCGAGCCGGCGTTGCTGCCCGGGGGAGTGGCCGGGAAGGCGGTCACTGAAGGCGTCGAGGAGCTTGCGGGTGAGGCTGGGGGAGATGACGGCGTCTCCGGCGGCCACCGCCCGGACACCGGCGATGAGTTCCTCGGGAAGGGCGTCCTTGAGCAGGAAGCCGCTGGCTCCGGCGCGCAGGGCGTCGTAGGCGTACTCGTCGAGGTCGAAGGTGGTCAGCACCAGGACGCGGGAGCGGCCGCCGGACTCGACGATGCGGCGGGTGGCCTCGATGCCGTCCATACCGGGCATGCGTACGTCCATCAGGACGACGTCGGGACGCAGCTCGGCCGCCATGCGGACCGCTTCGCTGCCGTTGGTGGCCTCGCCGACGACGGTCATGTCGGGCTGGGCCTCCAGGAGCATGCTGAAGCCCATGCGTTGCAGGGCCTGGTCGTCGACGATGAGGACTGTGGTCATGCGGGGTACTCCGGGGAGGATGGGGGTCCCCCCGCTCGAGCGGAGTCGAGGGTGGGGGAGGGCGGATTGGGAACGAGAGACGCGTGGACGGTCCAGCCCCCACGGGCGTTGGGGCCCGCGGTGACAGTTCCTCGGTAGAGAGCGACGCGTTCGCGCATGCCGACCAGGCCACGACCGCCCCCGGTTCGCGGGCGGCGGGTTCCCGGTGTGCGGGGCGGGCCGTCGTCCTCGACGGTGACGTGGACGGCGTCCGGGCCGGCCGCGAGGGACACGCGGACCGAGGTGTCGGAGGCGGCGTACTTGACGGTGTTGGTCAAGGCCTCCTGGACGATGCGGTAGACGGAGAGCTGGAGACCTGGGGGCAGGCCGGTGAGGTCGCCCTGGGTGTCCAGCATGACGGTGGGACCGGCTGCGCGGACGCGGTCCAGCAGTGAGCCCAGGTCGACCAGACCGGGCTGCGGGGCGAGCGGCGCGTTGTCCGCTCGGTCGCTGTCCTTGCCGATGACGGCGAGCAGGCGGCGAAGTTCGGCCAGGGCGTCGCGGCCGCTGGCGCTGATGATGCGGAGTGTCTGTGCGCCGCGTTCCGGTTTCGTCTCGGTGAGGGCGGCGGCGCCGTCGGCGAGGCCGACGATGACGGAGAGGGTGTGGCCGAGGATGTCGTGCATCTCGCGGGAGACACGGGCGCGTTCCTGCGCGATGGCGAGACGCGCCTGCTGGTCGCGTTCTTTCCTCAGAGCGTCGACGTAGGCGCTCGCCAGCCGGCTCAGCAGACCGAGCGCGGCGAAGGCCGCCATGGCGGTCATCGCCATCAGGGTCACGATCTCCGGCCGTGTGGCGTGCTCCAGCTGGCGCCCGTTCCAGAACACGGCGGCCCACGCGACGAGTTGCGCGGTGGTGACACCGATGGCGAGGGCCAGTTGGCGCGGCGTGCAGTGGCGGCCGACGTTGAAGAGGGCCACGACGCGTGCGGACTCGGCACCGGTCATGACCCCCAGGGGCAGGGCCGCCACGGACACGGCGGTGGTGAGGGCGAAGACGAGCATGGACCGGCGCTCCCGCCACAGGAGCGGGACGGCGAAAGCGACGATGAGTGCCAGCTGCGCCGGGATGTCGCCGGTGTTGTAGGGGTTGAGGGGGGAGCTGACGCCGAGCGCGGCGCAGAAGACCGGAACACCCCAGTGCCGGACCTTGGGGTGGGCTTGGTCGGCCCGCCGCAACGCGGCCAGCCGGAAGACGACCGAGGCGATCACGCGCTGCTCGGAATCGCTGGTCAGGGTCTCCAGGGTCCGGTCGTCGCCCGGGCGGTGGGCGGGTGCGCTCGGTGCGGTCACGGGGGAGTCCTTCATGGCTCGGAGGGCCGCCCGCCGGTCCTGGGATTGGACTGGCGGGCGGGGGCTGGGGGATTGGACCGGCGGGCGGGCCTGGGGAGTCGGTCGGTGGGATCCGGCCGTTCCGGTCGGCGATCCAGCGGTGGTCGGCAGCTGCCGCTGCGACTCGGTGCCGTCAACGCTTGCGGAACAGTTTCTTCCGTAGCCCCCTCGTCGTCGTTTCCTTCGACTCGGCCGTGTCGGCGGGCGTGGTGGTGGTGGCGTCGTCGGCGCGTGCGAGCCGCTGCATGAGCCCTGACAGTCCTCGCTTCCTGCCGCGGCCCCTCGTGCGACGGCCCGGCGCCTCCGTGTCGCCGGAGCCGTTGGCGTTGGGCAGGTCGCTGTCCGAGGCTGTGTGTGTCCCGGCTCCCGTGGCGGCGGAGGCATTGGCGTCGCGGTTGTGCGCGCGGTGCTGCCTGAGCCCGGACAGTCCCGGTGTCCTGCCGCGGTGGTGGCGTGAAGGCGCCGGCGTGAACGCAGGCGTGTCCGAGGCATCGGAGCCGGTGCCGCCCGTGAAGACAGCCGGTGCCCTGTGGCTGTACGAGCCTGGGTGAGCCCCGGCGGCCACGCCGACGAGTACCGGTTCGGGCGCGGTGCTCGTGCTGGCGGCGGACAGCGTGTGGCGCAGCTTCTCGCCCTCGACGTCCACGTCGGGCATGGCGCGGTCGAGCCACTTGGGCAGGCCCCAGGCGCGGTCGCCGAGCAGGGCCATCACCGCCGGGACGATGGTCATGCGGACCACGAAGGCGTCGAAGAGGACCGCGGAGGCGAGACCCAGACCGACCGACTTGATCAGTGCCGCATCGTCGAGGAGGAACCCGGAGAAGACGGCGATCATGATGACCGCGGCGGCAGTGACCACCCGGCCGCTGTGCCGGAAGCCCCCGACGATGGCCTGTGTGGGGGTGGCCCCGTGGACGTACTCCTCCCGCATCCGGGTGACGAGGAAGACCTCGTAGTCCATGGCGAGGCCGAAGACGACACCGATCAGCAGGATGGGCAGCACGCTGACGATGGGCGCCGTCTGGTCGACGCCGAAGACATCCGCGAGCCAGCCCCACTGGAAGACAGCCACCAGGACGCCGAGGGTGGCGGCGATGGTGAGCAGGAAGCCGAGCGTCGCCTTGAGCGGGATCAGGATCGAGCGGAAGACCAGCAGGAGCAGGACAAGGGCCAGGCCGACGACGATGGCGAGGTACGGGATGAGGGCCTGGGCGAGCTTGGTGGAGACGTCGATGTTGACGGCGGTGGTGCCGGTGACCATCAGGTCGGCGCCGGTGTCCTTCTGCAGGGCGGCGCTGTGGTCGCGGATGTCGGTGACCAGGTCCTTGGTGGCCTGACTGGTCGGGGAACTGTTCGGGACGACACCGATGATGGCGACGTCACCGGCCTTGTTGAAGGCCGCGTCACGTACCGAGACGACGTCGTCCAGCTTGCCCAGGCTCGCGGTCGCGTCCGCGGCGGCGGCCTTGGGGTCGTCACTGCCCCGGGCGTCGACGACCACGGTCAGCGGGCCGTTGAAGCCCGGTCCGAAGCCTTGGCTGAGGGTGTCGTAGGCGAGGCGTTGGGTGCTGGCGGGGGGCTTCATGGAGTCGTCGGGCAGGGTCAGGCGCAGTGACATGGCGGGGATGGCCAGCAGTCCGAGGCCGATCACCGAGACAGCGAGGACCTTGACAGGGTTGCGGGTGACGAACGTCGCCCAGCGCACGCCCATCGACTCGCCCTCGCCGCGCTCCAGCGCTTTCATACGGCGCGACAGCAGCTTGGCCTTCATGATCCGCATACCGGCGAAGCCGAGCAGGGCGGGCAGCAGCGTCAGCGCGATCACCACAGCGACGGCGACGGCAAAGGCGGAGCCCAGCCCCATGGAGGTGAGCATCTGGATGCCGATGACGCTCAGTCCGGCCAGCGCGATGATCACGGTCAGGCCCGCGAAGACGACCGCGGAGCCGGCGGTGCCCAGGGCCCGTCCGCAGGCCTCTTCCGGGTCGTGCCCGTCGCGGATTTCGTTGCGGTAGCGGGAGACGATGAACAGGGCGTAGTCAATGGCGACGGCCAGGCCGAGCATCAGTGCCAGCGCGGACGTCTGGGAGGCGATGTCGAAGAACTGGGTGGCGACGGTGATCGACAGGATGGCCGCGCCGACGCCGAGGATCGCGGTGAGCAGGGGCAGTCCGGCGGCGATCAGCGAGCCGAAGGTGATCACCAGGGCGACGGCGGCGACGCCGAGGCCGATCAGCTCGGCCGCCTTGCTGGCGGCCTCCTCGGCTACCGCGTCGCCGCCCAGGCTCACCGTGAGGCCCGCCTTTTCGCCCTGCTCGACGACAGCGGTCTGGACGTCGTGTGCGGCGTCACTGACGTCGGCCTCGGTGACCTTGTACGTCACCCCGGCGTAGCCGATGGTGCCGGACTTGCTGATCTGGCCGCTGGCGAAGGGGTCGGAGACGCTCGACACCTGCGGCGACTTCTCCAGCTTCGCCACCAGGGACTCGACCTCGGCCTTGTTGGTGCCGGAGGTCAGCTTCTGTCCGTCGGGTGCCTCGAAGACGACCCGGGCGGAGGCGCCGCCCGCGGATGCTTGCGGGAACTCCTTGCCCAGCAGGTCGATGGCTTTCTGGGACTGGGTGCCCGGCAGCGTGAAGCTGTCCGAGGTGGAGCCGGTGGAACTCATGGCGCCCATGCCTACGGCGGCCAGGACGGCGATCCACAACATGAGGACGAGGCGTCGTCGCCGGAAGGCGAACCGGCCGAGCCGATAGAGGAAGGTGGCCACGGATTACTCCCACTGGAGAAGAGATCATTGCGTACGCTGAGGCCTTGGCGGCCCGTGAACTCAAGCTAGGGGCGGTTTTTCGCGCTCCCTGCCTCCTGTGGGACCGAATCCGAGGGGCTGCGATTAGTACCGCAGTACCCATGGCTCTCGTCCTCCCAGCGAGAGGACCGGCGACGCGCTCGTCAGTGGGTGACGGTGACCAGCACCCGGCCGCGCCCGCCCGCGTCGACCCGGTCGTGGGCCTTGGCGATGTCCACGAGCGGGTAGCGGTCACCGACGTCGACGGTCAGGGCGCCGACCGCGGCCGCCGCGGTCAGGTCGCGCGCGGCCTGCCGTTTGGCGGCGACCGGGAAGTCGTCGCCGCCGAGCAGGCGCAGGGTGATGTTGTTGAACAGCAGGGGCCAGAAAGGGAGTTCGGTGCGGTCGTCATGAGTTCCGTAGGCGGCGATGACGGCGTCGAGCGCGATGACCGCGTTGTCGAGGTCCGCGTTGGCCGACAGGGACACCTCGACGACGCGGTGCACGCCGTCGGGCGCGTAAGCGCGGATCGCCGCCGCCGGGTCCTCGGCGTCCAGGGCGACGGCGTGGGAGATGACAGCCGGGTCGACGCGGTCCAGATCGCCGCTGCGGCGGACGGTGCCGATCACGGTGGCGCCGCCCCAGCGGGCGAGTTGGGCGGCCTGCGAGCCGACGCCGCCGAGCACACCGTGCACGAGAACGAGCCGGCCGTCCACCGGGCCGTCCGCGAACACCGCGCGGTGGGCGGTGATGCCGGGGATACCGAGGCTCGCGCCGAGTTCGTCGCTGAGATGGTCGGGGAGCCGGACGGCCTGCTGATCGGGTACGACGGTGTACTGGGCGGCAGTACCGAAGGCCCGGTAGGACTGGGCGCCGTAGACCCACACCCGCTGGCCCACGCGGCGGGCGTCGACCCCCTCACCCACCGCGTCGATGACGCCGGCGGCGTCGCTGTGCGGGACGACCCTCGGGTACGGCATCGAGGAACCGAGCCAGCCGTGCCGCTTCTTGGTGTCGCCGGGATTGACGCCGGAGACGCTCACGCGGACGCGGACCTCGCCGGGGCCGGGCTCCGGGTCGGGCAGTTCACCGACGTGCAGGACGTCGGCGGCGGGGCCTTGTTCGTCGTACCAGGACGCGAGCATGGAAGTACCTCCGGTGTCTTTCAGGAGTTCTCGGGCGGTTCCTCGCCCAGCACTTCGCGGAGCCAGGCGCGTTCGGCGCGGCTGGTCGCGCGGGCGGTGAGGAGAATGCCGCGCCGGTACGGGTCGGCGACCTCCTCGGCGCGCATCGGCCGGTCACCGTCGTAGAAGAAGCTCGCCGGCTCCTCCAGGAAGGCGAGGCGCCGACGCAGCACCGTGTGTTGGTCGGTCACGTCGGGGAGCAGCGAGAGGAAGGACAGCACCGTATAGAAGCGGGTGTGGTCGGTGATCTCGTGGTCGGCCGGCTCGCGCAGGCGCTCCAGCATCTCGGCACGGCCGGCCTCGGTCAGGCTCAGCACGTAGCGGGCGGCGCCCGCGCGCGGGTCGGCCCGCCGTTCCAGCAGGCCCGCTTTGGCGAGGCGGTTGATGGCCGGGTAGAGGCTGCCGTCACTGACCGGGCGGATATGGCCGGTCAGTCGGGAGACACGGCGGCGCAGCTCATGCCCCGGCAAGGGGCCTTCGGCGAGGAAGCCCAGTATGGCGAGTTCCAGCATGGGGCCATCGTCTCACAACGTGCATCGAATCGATATGTACATCGAATCGATGTTACGGTCATTGACGGCTCGCCTCACCGCCGAGGCCCGAACGTCCCCGCCGTTCCGCTCAACTCGTCCCCGCAGGTGCCCCCGTCCCGAGCGTCGCCGAACTCCCCGAGAGCGCCACGGTACCGGCGAGGCGAGCACCGGAGGCGCCCAGCGGATGACCGAGGTCGATCGCGCCGCCTTGCGGGTTGAGGATGGCCGGGTCGAACTCGGGCCATTCGGCCATACAGCCCAGCACCTGGGCGGCGAAGTCCTCGTCCAGAACTGACAGATCGTCAAACCCGTTGCCCGACTTGGCCGGTGCGCGGTTGACCGCCACCGCCTCCATCGCAGTGGCGACCACCTTGTCCATCACGCCACGACGGCGGCCAGGTCGGACGGATGCTGAGCCAGCGGTGTCACGTCGACCTTCATGTAGGGGAAGAGCGGGAGGCTCCACAGGATCCGGTGCAGTGCCTCGTTGTCGGCGACATCGAAGACGCTGATGTTGGCGTACTGCCCGACGCACCGCCAGATGTGCACCCACTCACCCGACTTCTGCAGCTCCTGGCAGTACGCCTTCTCGCGTGCCACCAGGTCCGCGCGGACCTCGGGGTCGAGGTCGCGCGGAATCTCAACGTCCATTCGTACCGCGAACAGCACCGCGCATCACGCCTTGTCGAGGACGAAGTCGTATGTGACCTCGTTGCCGGTGCCGTCCGCGACCGGGGTCGGGGAGAGGATCAGTTCGGGCTTCACGGCCTGGGCGATGTCGTCCTCGACGTAGCTGCCGCCCTGGAAGTACAGCTGGGTGGTGATGAGCTGGTGGCCGGGCGCCGACACCTTCAGGTGTAGGTGGGCGGGCCGCCACGCATGCCGGCCGGCGGCCGCGATGAGCCTGCCGCACGAGCCGTCGGTCGGGATCTGGTACGGGGCGGGCTCAATGGTGTGGATCTTGAAGTGGCCCTGGTCGTCGGCGATGACCGTGCCGCGCAGGTTCCACTCGGGCAGTCCGGGTGCGAACTGCGAGTAGTAGCCGTCGTTGTCGGCGTGCCAGACGTCCACCGTGGCGCCGACCAGCGGTGCGCCGTCCACGTTCGTGACCTGGCCCTGGAAGAGCAGCGGGGTGCCCTCCTCGCCGTCGCGCATCGGCAGGGTCGCCTCACCATCCTCAAAAACGCCCGCGAAGCCTATGCCACCCTCGGCACCCGCACGCATGTGGAGCGCTGCGAGCGGGAGCTGCAGGCAGGCGGTCTGCACGGCACCCGTCTCGCCCCCGGCATGGCCAAGCTCACCCCCCAGGAACAGGCCGTGGCCCGGTTGGTCGCCTCCGGGGCGACCAACCAGCAGGCGGCGTTGGAGCTGTTCATCTCCGTCAAGACCGTGCAGTACCACCTGACACACGTCTATTCCAAGCTGGGCATCCGCTCTCGCAGTGAACTCGCCGTCAGCTTCAGGGACTTGCCGTCGCCCGACTGATCGGCGTGCTCGCCGGCACGTCGGACGCCGCTCAGGTCAACGGCGGTGCTGGTCGCGGGACTCGGTCTCGAAACGCTGGGTGATGTCGGTCTGCAGCGCCTTCTTGTCGATCTTGCCGACCTTCGTGGCCGCCAACTCGTCCACGATCACCAGCCGTTCGGGCAGCTTGAACCGAGCGATGCCGGCGCGTTCCATCGACGCCCGGACCTCCTCCAGTGCGAGAGGCTCACCCGGCTGGAGGACGACATGCGCATGTCCATCAGGGGAACGTCGGGCTGGGCGACGCGGCGGTCGCCAACAGCGACACCAGCACGTAAGGCTGCGCGTGCCGACCAAGGCGTATCCCCCGGGGTGGCCTATGACGGTACGGGTGACAAGGACGACGCGGCCAGCTACCGGCCATCTCCACCAAGGCGACCGCGCTCCCGCAGCGAGCCGTAGGACGGCCGCGTCGTCGCGGTCAGTCCCTGAGCCGGTCGATCTGGCGGATCTTGTTGGTCGCGTCCAGGGCGGCGACCTTGTAGGACTCGGCGAGCGTCGGGTAGTTGAACACCGCGTCGACCAGGTAGTCGACCGTGCCGCCACAGCCCATCACCGACTGACCGATGTGGATCAGCTCGGTGGCCCCGGTCCCGAAGCAGTGCACACCGAGCAGTTTGCGGTCCTCCGGGGAGACCAACAGTTTGAGCATGCCGTGCGAGTCGCCGATGATCTGCCCCCGGGCCAGTTCGCGGTAGCGGGAGATACCGACCTCGAAGGGCACGCACGCCTCGGTGAGCTGGTCCTCGGTCCGCCCGATGAAGCTGATTTCCGGGATGGTGTAGATGCCGATCGGCTGGAGGTCGTGCATCGGGTGCACCGGCTCGCCGAAGGCGTGGTACGCCGCCGTACGCCCCTGCTCCATCGAGGTCGCCGCCAGTGCCGGGAAGCCGATGACGTCCCCTACGGCGTAGATGTGCGGCACCTCGGTGCGGTAGTGCTCGTCGACCCTGATGCGGCCGCGCGGGTCGGCGGACAAGCCCGCCTTGTCCAGGTCGAGTTCGTCGGTGAGGCCCTGCCGGCCCGCGGAGTACATCACGGCGTCCGCGGGGATCTTCTTGCCGCTCTCCAGGAGGGTGAGGGTGCCCCGGGGATGACGTTCGACCGCGGCGACGGTCTCTCCGAAGCGGAAGGTGACGGCCAGGTCCCGCAGGTGGTACTTCAGCGACTCGATCACCTCGACATCGCAGAAGTCGAGCATCCCGGACCGCTTCTCGACCACCGTGATCTTGCTGCCGAGGGCGGCGAACATGGAGGCGTACTCCATGCCGATCACGCCGGCCCCGACGATGACCATGGAACGAGGCACCCGCTCGAGATTGAGCACGTTGTCCGAGTCCATGATCGTCCGCCCGTCGAACTCGACGGTCGCCGGCCGCGCCGGTCGGGTGCCGGTGGCGATGACGACGTGCTCGGCGCTCAACAGCTTTTCGTTGCCGTTCACTTCGGACAGGGCGACGGTGTGGTCGTCCACGAAGCGGCCGGTGCCGGCGAAGAGGGAGACGTGGTTGCGGGACAGCTGGCTGCGGATGACGTCGACCTCGCGGCTGACCACGTGCTGGGTGCGCGCGGTCAGATCGGCGACGGTGATGTCCTCCTTGAGGCGGTAGCTCTGGCCGTACAGATCGCGCTGGGTGAGGCCGGTGAGATAGAGGACCGCCTCGCGCAGCGTCTTGGAGGGGATGGTCCCGGTGTGGATGGAGACCCCTCCGACCATGTCGGGGCGGTCGACGACGGCAACCCGGCGGCCGAGCTTGGCCGCGGCGATGGCGGCCTTCTGGCCGCCCGGGCCGGAACCGATGACGAGCATGTCGAAGTCTGGCACCCTCCGGAGTCTGTCAGGCCCAAGTCCTCTCCCGAAAGGGTGAATTGGCAACAGTTGGCTCCGAACCGCCGCTCACTGCCTAACGGACAGGGCGGTGCCGCTTGCAGGACACCACCCTTGAGCTTTGAAGTCGCGGAAGCCGTACAACTCGTAGGCCGCCTCGGCCTGCTGGACGATCGCCTCGGGGGTCAGGGCTCCGCGTCGACGCCCTCCTCCGCCTTGCAACTGCACGCACCACACCCCGCTCACCGGCATCGGACAGGCGCTGCTGCTTTCCTCCACCGTGATCGACCGGACGGGCCCTAGGGCGCGTACCGGGTCGTGATCAATGAGCGGGTTCTCCCCTCGTGCTGATCTTCGATCCGGTAGATCGTCTTGCGTGACGCGTGCGCAGCTGACCGATGTGGAGTGGGAGTTCATCGAGCCGTACCTGCCGATCGGCGAGTATGGCCCGTACCCCGAATGGTTGCGCCAGCGGTTCGAGGGCGTGGTCTGGCGGTTCAGGGCCGGCGGGCAGTGGCGGGAGATGCCGCAGGAATTTGGTGCCTGGTCGACGGTGTCCAATCGTTTCCGGCAGTGGCGTGACGCCGGCGTGTTCGAGGCCCTGCTGGAGGGCCTGATCGCGGAGGCAGCGAAGCGGGGTGAGGTGGATCTGTCGCTGGTCGGTATCGACTCCACCACCGTGCGGGCCCATCACGATGCCGCCGGGATGCACACGAGCCAGGACGTGCTCGCCGCTCTGGAGAAGGCTGCCGCCGAAGAGGAGGTGGCCAGGTCAAAGGGGGCGGTCCAGAGGGACGAAGCGGGCAGGACGGTGGTGCCGATCCCGAGCGGGGCGAGCGGCGACGCGTCCGACGTCGGCGCAGGGTCCGGCTGAAAGCCGCTCTGCTGGGGCGCTCCCGGCGTGGGCAGACCAGCAGGGTCCATCTCGCCGGCGACCGCAAGTGCCGGCCGTTGGCGTTCGTCTTGACCGCGGGACAGGCGGCCGACAGCCCACAGTTCATCCCGGTGCTGGGGAAGATCCGGGTCCACGGCCCAGCGGGGCGGCCTCGCACCAGGCCGGACGCGGTCGCCGGGGATAAGGCGTACTCGTCCCGCGGCAACCGCGCCCACCTGCGCAGGCGCGGCATCAAGGCCGTCATCCCGGAAAAACGGGACCAGGCCGCCAACCGGAAGGCGAAGGGCCGCAGAGGGGGACGCCCCGTCGACCACGACGCCGAGTTCGACAAGGAGAGGAACACCGTCGAGCGCCTGATCGACAAGCTCAAGACGTGGCGGGGCATCGCGACCCGCTACGACAAGACCCCGGAAAGCTACCTCGCCGGGCTGCACCTGCGTGCCTCGGTGATCTGGATCAAAGACCTCACCCGAACCAGAGCCGAGAGCCGCGCAGGTCACCGAGGGGCGTAGCTTGTCGGGATCGCAGTTGTGGGCTCTCAGCGGCAGTCGCATTCCCGGATGTCGGGATTTCGGTGGCCCGCTGCCACCCGGGGCGTGGGGATTGTGCGCCGCCAGCGTGGTGTCGGCCCGCGGGCTCAGGCGAGGGCGGCGACCAGCAGGGTGAAGGCGGCGATGATGACGGCGACGCGGACGTAGTGGAAGCGGAGCCAGCGGTTCATCTGCTCCTTCCAGTCCTCGGGCCGATTCTCGGGGGTCCACGACTTGTTCCGGTTGTTGATCGGGACGAGCAGCAGGAGCGACATGATCACGCTCAGGATCAGCAGCGCGCCGGCGGTGACGACGAGGCCGGCGCCGTGGTGATGCCATCCGGCGATGGCCCAGACCGCGACGAGGACGAGCGAGCCGATGTACCAGAACGGCATCAGGGTGCCGAGCATCCGGCCCCCGTGGGCGTGGCCGAGTTGGCCACTGTCCTCGGGGAGGGCGTTGAGGATCGGGTTCATGACGAAGGCGACGGAGAACTCCACCCCCACCATCAGGCCGACGACCACGGTGGTGAAGACCTCAAGTGCGTTGAGCATGATGCCCCCTGATATCTAGTGGTGCTAGATGATGAGGCAACGCTAGTACTGCTTACGCTTGCTTGTCTAGCGGTGCTAGGATCGAATCATGTCGGTACAGGAACGCAAGGAGCGCGAACGGGCGGCCCGCGAGCGCCTCATCGTGGCGACAGCCCGCGAACTCGCCGAACAGCAGGGCTGGGACGCGGTCACCACCCGCCGGCTCGCCGAGCGCATCGAATACAGTCAGCCCGTCCTCTACAGCCACTTCCGCGGCAAGCGCGAGATCATCGGCGCCGTCGCCCTCGAGGGTGCCGCCGAGCTGGCCGCGGCGGTGCGGGCCGCGGCCTCCGCCGCGGACGGCCCGCGCGAGCGTGTCGCCGCCCTCGCCCGCGCCTACCTCGACTTCGCCGAGCGCAACCCGGCGCTCTACGACGCCATGTTCCAGCTCGACGGCGGCCTGGCGTTCGCGGACGAGGACACCCCGGAACCTCTCAAGGACGCCTTCGCTGCGCTGCTGGAGAGCCTGAGTGAGGTCGCCGGGGACGGCGTCCACCCGGGGCTGTTCACCGAGCTGTTCTGGGCGGCCCTGCACGGGGTGGCGACGCTGACCCGGGCGGGACGGCTGCCGCCGGAGTACCTCGAGCCGAGGGTGGAGCTGCTGGTGGACCGGCTCGCCATCACCTGACACCCCCTCCCGGCGGGCACCAGGCCGGGGCCCTCGCGCCCCTCGTCCGCGAACGCCTGACCCGACGACGCGACGAAATCGCCGCCTACCTCAGCGAGACCCTGAGGGCTGGCGGCAACGAGGTACGGACATGAGACGGCACACCCTGACACCCCAAGTCGTAGAGGCCGCTGTCGACGCCCTTTTTCAAGAAGCCGAGGACGGGCCATGGGCCACCGTCTCCGCCCTCGCTCGCCGTCTGCAGGTCAACCGCCAGACCCTCTACCGCGACTTCCCTGACCAGGTCACCCGCCTGCAGACGCAGCATGCCCCCGCGCAGCCGCCCTCCCACGTCCCCGGGGCACCACCACCGACCGGGCAGTCATCGCCCGCCTACGGCAGGAGAAGGAGAATCTCACCCGTCACCTGCACATCTACGAGGATCACATCAGGCGCCTCACCGTGGAGAACGCAACCCTGCGCGCAGCCCTGGAAGCCCACGACGGCGTCGCAGTCATCAGACCACCCGCCAAGGACGTGGGGGACTGACTTGGCTCGGCGCCCGCCATCATCGTCCTGACCTGGGTACATCTGGGTCACTCAGCGCGCGAGTTCGGGGGCCTTTTCCGTGGGCAGGGTGCGCATTGTTCGAAGCGGTGACAGCAAGTTGGGAAGGACGCTCAGCGTCATACCGGCTGCACCAATCCACAAGGTGCCTGTTGCTCCGAACACAGAGCCCGAGGCTCCGCCCAAAAGCCCACCGAGAGGAATGCCACCCCAGGAAACGAATCGAGCTGTTGCGCTCATCCGGCCCAGAAGCCGATCCGGTGTCAGGGCCTGTTGGAAGCTTGATTGAGCCACCACGCGGAGGACTCCGCCCAGTGAAAGAGCCGCGAGTCCGATCGCAGCCACATACACGCTCCAACCCGTTCGCGCCATCGGCATGAGGACGGTCAACGGACAGGTGACCAGTGACGCGAGCCAGATGACCGGACCGCGCCCGACCCGCTTCGAGACCCTGGTTGCCAACAGTGCGCCCAGCAAGGCACCACAACCCATTCCCGAAAGAACGAGGCCAATACCAGAGGACTGGAGACCTATCTCCCGCTCCAAAAAGACCAGCAACATGGTTTGATACATGACCAGGAAGAGGTTGAATATCGCATCCCCCAGCATGATTGCACGTAGGGTAGGGTTCTTCACGACGAACTTCAGTCCCTCCTTGATCTCTCGGCCCAATTGAGGGTGCTCACTCAGCTCAGGCTTCTGTTCGCGTTTCCGGATGGTGATCGCGAGCAGTCCCGAAATAGCCATCCCGGCCGAACTCACCAAAAGCGTTGCAGGAGCTCCAACCAGGCCGACCAGCGGCCCTGCCACCATCGGCCCGCTGATACTGGTTACCGAGCGTATTGCCGACAGTTTTGAGTTTCCTTCCACGAGATTGCTGCGTCCCACCAAGTGCGGGAGATAGCTGACGTACGCAACATCGAAGAAAACAGTCAATATTCCATGAACCAAGGCGACTGCGTAGAGCCACCAGATGGTGAGATCGTCTGTCCACCACGCCACCGGTATCGTCAAGAGGACCAGCGCGCGAGTGAGATCAGTGCTGATCATCACCGGTCGCTTCCGCATGCGGTCCATCCATGCGCCTGCCGGCAGCCCGACCAGGAGTGATCCTGCCGTAGTCATCGTGGTCATTAATCCCACCTGGAACTCGTCTGCATGTAATGCCGCGATGGCAACCAGAGGCAAGGCCAGAAAGATGATCCGGTCGCCTAGTTGACCGAGCGCAGTGGCGGCAAACAATCGCCCGAAGTCCCGATCGCGTAAGAGGCCGAGCCGGGAGGATTTTGGCATGGAACACCCTACTGTCGAATTTGCGATGTCTCTCTAATGGCTTCAACGACTACGGACGGTCGACTCCGAACTCGTAGACCACTTCCCGGCGCACGTCCGGAATGACCATGTCGGCCGTTTCCACCGGACGTCCGTCCGTGTCGAATATGGTCCGCTCGATCTGAAGCACGAGGTCCCCCACGCTGATCCCCAGGAGGTTTGCCTGCACCTGGGTGGCACGAGCCGGGCGCGGCACCTCGACCACAGTCGAGATGACTACGCCGATGGAGCGCATGCGCTCGACAACCCCCTTTCCCGCCGAGGGGCCCATCTCGGGCAGCACAATCGGCGTTCCATCCGTGATAGCCATCGGCTCCCAGGATTCGGAAAGCTGGACGGGTTGCCCGTCGGCGAGGAACTCGTAATGCGTATTGACGCAAAGGTCCCCGGAACTGATGGCGAGCCGCTCGGCGATTGACTCAGGGGCGGGAACGCGCAGCTGACTGTGCGAATCCCAGGCATTAGCCCTGCCCTGCTCCCTCATGCCGGAGCAGGGGGGAGAGCCCTCCCCGCGTTCGCGGTGCCGCGACCGGACCAGCCGCAGGCGCTCGCGCGGCACGCGGACGTAGGTGCCCGAGCCGGCGCGTCCTTCGAGGAGACCGTCGATGATCAAACGGTCCATAGCCCTCTGCATGACGTTGCGTCCGACCCCGTACTCCACGGCGAGCCGTGCCCGGGACGGCAGTCGCTCCCCGATCTCCCACTCTCCCGCGAGAATCCGTGCACGCAGCACGTCGGCTACTGCGAGGTACGGCGCCTCTCGGGGCATGGGCGATCCTCCGGTTGTTCTGCTCGACGGCAGCTGGTCGTTCCTAGGGGGCGTTGGCAAGCTACTGCACCGGATGAAAGCTGCTGGAGTAGGAATACGCTCGGCGCTCATGCGCCTACAGAAGTTCGAGGCGTCGTGCCCCTGATTGCCCGCTGCGGTACTCGGCGCGGAGCCGGGCCGGCCACCTATCGCTGGAGGATCGCTTCCACCCAGTTCGGCCAGGAGTCGTAGGTCGGCGAGGAGACCAAGACCTGCCGATCGGCCGTCCAGACGCGGACCTTGGCGTGCTTGCGCGGACAGAAGTTGTTCAGCACTACGATCAGCCTCTGTTGGTCCAGCGGGTGCCCAGGGCTTGGCGAAAGGGAACTCCTGCCAACGGTGCACGGAGATGGTGACCTAACGAGCCGTCATGGCGCGTCGTGCCTGCTCATGGGGCTCCGCATGGGATGGATAGCCGCCTTGCCGGAGTCGAGGTCAACGGAGCTGGGTGGTGCACCGGATTCGGCGTCGTCTCGAAGGACGAGTTGGCGTTCCGGCTCCTGTTGGACGTGTCGCTGTGATGGATGGAACAGCTCACCCCACGCCTCAGCAGCTGACCCATCTGAGCTGGTCGAGAAGCACGGTGTGCGGCTGGCCTGGGCAACAGCCAACCAGGCCTTGTGTCTTCTGCGCGAGACCGGCAACCGTGAACAGCTCCGCGAACTCGTGAGCGCCATCCATACGGAGTTGCCCACGCCTCCGGACCGGGAATACCTACGGGAGACCTGGGAGAGCCATGTTCACGTGCTGCCCGGTGATGAGCTGTTCTGCCCGCGCCCGGACACCACCCAAGAAGATGTGACTGCGGTCCTCGCCTCAGTCGCCGACGATCCGGCACGCCGAGCAGCCGCCTCACTGCACATGGCCGCGCACGCGTACCACGGGGAGGAACCCCGGGCAGCCATCGAACTGCTCGAAGAAGCCGACCTGTACGCACAGCGCCAGTCCGACGAGGTCAGGGAAGCCATCGTCCACCTGCAGGCCAACGCATCGGCACAGGCAGCAGCCGCTCACCGACGAGCAGGAAAGCGCGTCGAGGCAATGGACCGGCACGCCCGGGCCGCATGGGACTACGCAAGACTCCGATTGCGCGATCTCGCGCTGCGCCAACTGGAGTCGATGGTGGACTGCGCGACTGAGGGCAACCCATCGGAGGCAGCCCACGCCGTAGTGGGCCTGGTCATCGAGCTGGACACTCAGGCCCCCTCCGGCAGCAGCGACCAGGTCCACGAAGGCTGGCTTCGCGCTGTCGAGGCGGCTGCCGGCAGGCTCGCCCACATCGCCGACCGCACCGTCGGCCAGGCCCGAGCGAAGGCCGCCGCCCTCGAGACACCGTCGGCCGCGCCGAGCCGGACTCCGCGTCCCTCGCCCACGCCAGTCGAAAGCGTGGGGGGCGGAGCAGGTGCACCAGGTGCTGGAGGCGGCCGAGAGGGTCTTCGTGTCCCTGACCGGCTACACCGGCTTCGACCGCGACCTGTCGGAAGAGATCCTCATGGTCGTCCTGAAGACTGTCAGTGCCGAACAGCAGGAGGGCTACGTACGGCAGTTGGAGGCCTTCGCCGCAGCCAACCGTGAACGCCTCGGGCAGTTGTACGGGAAGTACGGGCCGGGCGGAAAGTTCGCGGACGAGAGTCGCTGCTACCTGACCCATCAGCCCGAGAGCGTTGTGGTCTGCGAGCGCCTGGACATTGCCCCGCTGTGGCTCGAAGGGGTGTGGAACGAGGAACTCGACGCCGAGCTGACGCTGGAGCGCTTCACCAAGTACTGGCGTTTCGGCCTGGGACCCTCATGAGCGGAACCGGCGATCGATGTGCTGACCTCCGTCGGCTCGACGGCGACTTCGGGGAGAGGATGATGCCATGGCTCAGCTGAAGATCCGGGACCTGGCCGAATTCCTGCGTCAGGCACCACGACGACGAGACCTTGAGCAGGACTGGATCCGGCTCGTCTACGACGGCACCGCCCTGCACATGTCCACGGCCGACGCCCCGGACTGGCTACGACGTCGCGGCATGACGACTCGAAGCGGCCCCCGTGCCGGGCATGGGCAGGTCTCTGCCGGAGCCTGAGAAAGCTGCCGATGCTCACGTGGGGGCAGATTCCAGCCGCCCGGGTGGGGCCGCCGAACGACGTCGCGGCCAACCCCGCAGGTGCGCTGGCGGCGCATGTACGACCGGATACGGCGGGGGTGCTCGCGGAGTTGGAGCAGGGGTGGCCGGCTAGGGCCTGTTGCGAAAGCCACGGACGGCTGGGCTCGACTGCCCAAGCAGGCCTCTCTGGGAGAAGCCGACGGTCAGGGTGGGCGCGCTGGGGAGTGCGACCGTTCAAAAATTCCCGTCTCGCGCTGGGGTGCGGGGATAGCCTCGGCGCTGCCATCGGGCCGTGTCCCGCGACGTGGTGTAGGGGATCAAGAGCTACGCGTTCCGGTTCGAGACCCGTGGCGATCTCTGCGGAGACTGCAGCCCACGAAGCGTCCCGGCAA
>NZ_JBEZLR010000043.1:0-75019 GCF_040652275.1 Streptomyces sp. NPDC048275 | reverse complement strand
GCCCGGTTACATTCCGAACCCGGAAGCTAAGCCTCACAGCGCCGATGGTACTGCAGGGGGGACCCTGTGGGAGAGTAGGACGCCGCCGAACTAATATTAGAAGAGCTGGTCCCTGAACTTCGGTTCGGGGACCAGCTCTTTTTTATTGGGTGTCACTTTGCGTTCACATTGCACGACAAGCATCCGCGACATGGGTACTGCTGCAATGCTCAAGGCCGCAGGCGTCGGAGCTGGTGACGAGGTCATCGTGTCGGCGTTCGGGAACGTGGAAGTCGCCGAGGCCGTGGCCCAGGCCGGCGCGTCGGCCGTCTTCGCCGATATCGACCCGGTGACGTACTGCCTGGATGCCGGCGCGGTCGAGGCGGCCGTGACTCCGCGGTCGGTCGCCGTCGTCGTCGTGCACCGGTTCGGGCGGTCGGCCGACCTGGTGCGGCTGCGGGACGTCGGGCAGCGGCACGGGCTCCTCGTGCTGGAGCTGGGGGAGTCCGAGGCGCCGTACGACGAGATTGCGCAGCGCAGGCAACGGGCCGCCTATCTCGACGGTCGGTTGAGCGGGGTGCGCACGCCGCGGGGCGGTGACGCACACACGTACCAGCAGTACGTCGTGCGAGTGCCCGGGAATGGGCGGCCGGACCGGGATGCCTTCGCTCGGGCCGTGCGGGCCCGGGGAGTTGAATGCCGGGTGCCGGTGAAGACGCCTGTGCACCGGCTGCCCGGATTCCGTCGGGACGTGTGCCTTCCGGAGACCGAGCGGGCTGCCGACGAGACTCTCGCGCTGCCCGTGGACGCGTCGTTGACGAAGCAGGACATGCAGCGGATCGTCTCCGCGTGCAATGCGCTTGGCGGTCTGCTGCAGCCCGCCTTCTGACCCGACAAGGCGCAACGGGACCGATTAGGAGCACGCTTCTGTTCGGGGTATGATCTATTTCGTTGCCGCGAGGGAAACCTCGAAAGGTAACCGGCCCCCCTAGCTCAGTCGGCAGAGCGTCTCCATGGTAAGGAGAAGGTCAACGGTTCGATTCCGTTGGGGGGCTCCAGCGAGAAAAGGCCCCCGCCCTTGTGGGCGGGGGCCTTTCGCATGTCTCGATGCCCCGGCATCAGTCCTTCTGGAGGCCGGGTACCCGCATCGCCAGAATCGCCATGTCGTCGGACGGGGCGTCGGAGGCGAAGCGCTCTACCGCGCGCATGACGCGGGCGGCGACCGCTCCTGCCGTCAGGCCCGTGCATGCGGTGAGAACGTCCGTGAGACCGTCGTCGCCCAACATGCGGGTGCCCTCGCGGCGTTCGGTGACGCCGTCCGTCACGCACAACAGCACGTCACCCGGATCGAGGGTGATCGTCTGCTCGTACAGTTCCAGGTCGTCCATGACGCCGAGGAGCGGCTGCGGTTCGGCGGCCGCCTCGACCGTTCCGTCCTGGCGCAGCCGGAGCGGGAGCGGGTGGCCCGCGCAGACCACCTTCAATACGGCGCTGCCGTCCTCCTGGGGCCACAACTCGCCGTAGAGCAGGGTCAGGAAGCGGCTGCGGGCGCCCTCGTCGAGGATCGCGGAGTTGAGGCGCTCCAGGACGGCCGGGCCGCCGAAGCCCTCCCGGGCCAGCAGACGCAGTGCGTGCCGGGCGAGACCCGTGACGGCCGCCGCCTCCGGGCCCGTACCGCAGACGTCGCCGATGGCGAAGCCGTACGCGCCGTCGCGGATGGGGAAGAGGTCGTAGAAGTCGCCGCCGACCTCATTGCCCTCGCCGGCCGCGCGGTAGATCACCTCGACCTCGACGCCCTCGATATGAGGGAGTTCCGGGGGCAGGAGGCTGCGCTGGAGGGACTGGCTGATGGCCATGCGCTCCGAGTACAGGCGGGCGTTGTCGAGGGCCAGAGCGGCCCTTCGGCTCAAGTCCTCGGCCAGTTCCAGGATCTCCTGGCGGAAGTGTTCGTCCGACGGCTTGCCGAGCGTCAGCATGCCGATGACGCGGTTGCGGGCCACCAGGGGGAGTACGACGGTCTCGCCGCCGACCGCCGAGGCCGTCGCCAGTGTCGTACCGATGCCGGAGCTCACCGAGGCGGGTTCTCTGAGGCCCAGGCTGCGCATGGAGGTGCGCAGGGCCGCCTCGTGGGCCGCTGCGGCGGGGGCGGGCCAGACGCGGGCGCCGGGGGTGGGCACCGGGTCGGGCGGGGCGATCTTCGAGAGCAACGCCTTGAGGCCGTCGATGCGGTCCTCGTCCTCGTGCAGGACGTACGAGAGATATGGGTCCGAGGCCTGGTCGGCGATCGTGTAGACGGCGCACCAGGTGGCCAGGGTCGGGACCGTCATCTGGGCCATGAGAGCCAGGGTCTGGTCGCGGTCCAGGGTGCCGGCGAGGAGGTCGGAGGCCTCGACGAGGAAAGACAGGGAGCCGCGGCGCAGGCGCTCCAGCTCGCCCAGTCGGGCCGATTCAACCGCCAGCGCGATGCGGTCGGCGGCGAACTGGAGGCGTAGGGCCTCCTCATTGGAGTATCTTCCGGGAGCCTCGGCCGCGACGCCGAGCGAGCCCGTGAGGCGCCCCTCGACCTTCAGCGGGACCGTGACGACCGAACGCATGCCGGTGCCGCCGAGCAAGGGTACGGCGCCAGGAACGACCGTCAGGTCCTCGTGCACGGCGGGCATGCGGGCCGATCCGTAGCGGCCGGGGCCCGCCTCGACGGGGACGCGGGCGAAGCGCTGGCGGGCGGAGGGCAGGCCCGTCGAGGCTCGTACCTCCAACTCCGTTTCGTCGTCGGTCGCGAGGAGCAGGAAGGCCGAGTCGCCGTCGAGCATGTCGCGGGCGCGCTCGACCGTGCGCTGGAGGAGGCCGTCGAGGTCGTCCGGGGCTGGAGAGCCGATGAAGACCTCGAAGGGGTCCGTGGCCTGGCCCTCGGAGCTGGTGGTCGTGTCGGAGGCCGAGATGCGCAACGGCGTCTGGAGGACGGCGCGTTCGTGGTCGCGGACGAGAAGACAGACCGTGGAGGGTTCGCCGCCCGTGTCGCGGACCCGGAGGTGGGAGGCGTAGACGGGAGTGACACGGCCGTTGGCGTCGCGGATGCCGTAGCTGCCCTCCCAGCGCGACAGTTGGAGAGCCTCGGCGACGCCGGTGCTGGTGCCAGGGGTGTGCGGCCAGGCCGCGAGGTCGGCGAGGGGTTTGCCGACGACCTGCTCGGCGGAGTACCCGAAGAGGTCTTCCGCGTCCTCGTTCCAGGCGGAGATGGCGGAGGCGCGGTCGATCTGGATGACCGCGACGCGCACACGGCCGTCGGCGAGCGGGAGGAGGGCCGCCGGGAGAGCAGGGCCCGCGGTGCGGGTGCCGACCGGGCGCTCGGGGAGGTCGAGCTGGAACCAGACCTGTTTGTGCGTGGGCGAGTACTCGACGCCCCAGTGGCCGGCCAGGGCCGCGCACAACTGAAGGCCGCGGCCGCCCTCGCGGTCGGGGCTGCCCATATTCACGGCCGTCGCCTGGAGTGGAATTTCACGTTCCGGGTAGCGGTCTGCCACCTCGATGCGTACGCCGTCGTCGCTGCGCAGACACAGGACATCCGCGGAGGTGCCCGCATGCACGACAGCATTGGTGACGAGTTCGCTGGTGAGGACCACGGCGTCGTCGACGATGTCGGCGAAGCCCCAGCCTTGGAGGGTGTCACGGACGAAGGAACGGGCGGTCGCTACCGATCGCCCGACGGGATCGAAGCTGGCGGCCGCGCGCGCGGTGATCACAGAACTCCTTGTCCGGTTGTCGGCGTGCGAGGCTCCGTGGTCGACCCGCTCCTGCCGCGGCAGTGCGTTGTTCTCCGTCGGCCGAGGATCCTGGGGCGGTCCCTCAGGATGCAGTCCGGTGGTCATGGTGCGGTGCCCCTCCGATGCCTGCCCGCTCGTTCTCGTGCCACCGCCCAGGCCGGACGGAAGGCGCGGCTGGACAGCCGCATGCAAGGTTACTTACCTTCGCGGTCCGTGCGGATGCCGGTCACCAGTGTTTCCGTCCGAAGGGTCGCTGATTCCGTCCCGGCGGTGTGCGGACGATGTGCGAAGCTGCCGAACTGTTATGGCCGGGTTCGGCCGGGGTGAAACACTGGGCAGGCTCCAGTGAGAAGGTCCTGGCAGGCTGAGTGCCTTTCGGTCCGCCGAGCAGTAGTACCCGAGCAGTAGTACCCGATCAAGTAGTACCGAGTACACCGAGCAGTAATGGTCGACCCTTGCGGGAGGGACACAGTGGAGTCTGGCGAAGCGACGCGGGGTGCCAAGACGCGCGCAAAAGGCGGACAGTCCCTGAACAACGAGCGCACGCCACGCAATGGCACCACGGCGGTGGACACGGCTGCCCTGAACCGGCTGCTGGCAGCCCTGGTGTCGATGCGGGACGGCAATTTCCGAAAGCGTCTGACGGTCTCCGGCGATGGCGTGATGTCGGAGATCGCGGCTGTTTTCAACGAGGTGGCCGATCGCAATCTGCATCTGACGGGCGAGTTGTCACGGGTGCGGCGGATGGTCGGACGTGAGGGAAAGCTCACGGAGCGGCTGGAAGAGGGTGCCTGCGAGGGTTCCTGGGCGGCGGCGATCGACGCGTCCAACGCGCTCGTCGACGATCTCGTACGACCGGTCTCCGAGGTCGGCCGGGTGCTGTCCGCAGTGGCGGAAGGCGACTTGTCGCCACGCATGGAGCTGCGGGCGCAGGCGGCGGACGGCAATGGGCATCCGCTGCGCGGGGAGTTCCTCAAGGTCGGGCGGACGGTCAACAATCTGGTCGACCAGCTGTCGACGTTCACCGACGAGGTCACGCGCGTGGCCAGTGAGGTGGGCACCGAGGGCAAGTTGGGCGGACAGGCGCGGCTGCGCGGTATGTCCGGTTCGTGGAAGGACCTCACGGATTCGGTCAACACCATGGCGTACCGGCTGACGGCTCAGGTGCGTGACATCGCTCTGGTGACGACGGCGGTCGCCAAGGGTGATCTGTCCCGGAAGGTCACGGTTCACGTGGCCGGCGAGATGCTCGAGCTCAAGAACACCGTCAACACGATGGTGGACCAGCTGTCTTCGTTCTCCTCCGAGGTGACGCGAGTCGCGCGTGAGGTGGGCACCGAGGGCGAGCTCGGCGGTCAGGCGCAGGTGCCGGGTGTGGCCGGCGTGTGGAAGGACCTCACCGATTCGGTGAACCTGATGGCCGGCAACCTCACGGCTCAGGTGCGTGGCATTGCGCAGGTGACGACGGCGGTCGCCAGCGGTGACCTGTCGCAGAAGGTGACCGTGTCGGCGCGCGGAGAGGTCGCGCAGCTCGCCGAGACGATCAACCAGATGACCGAGACGCTGCGGACGTTCGCGGACGAGGTCACGCGGGTGGCCAACGAGGTCGGTGGCGAGGGGCGGCTCGGCGGGCAGGCGAATGTGCCGGGTGCGGCGGGGACGTGGAAGGACCTGACGGACTCCGTCAACACCGTCTTCCGGAACCTCACGACTCAGGTGCGCGACATCGCCGCGGTGACGACGGCCGTGGCCAATGGTGATCTGTCGCAGAAGGTCAGCGTCGAGGTCGCCGGCGAGATGCTGGAACTGAAGAACACCGTCAACACGATGGTCGACCAGCTCTCGTCCTTCGGTGACGAGGTCACGCGGGTGGCGCGCGAGATCGGTGTCGAGGGTGAACTGGGCGGTCAGGCGCAGGTGCCGGGCGCGGCCGGTACGTGGAAGGACCTCACCGACTCCGTCAACACGGCCTTCCGGAACCTGACGGGGCAGGTCCGCAACATCGCGCAGGTGACGACGGCCGTGGCCAACGGTGATCTGTCGCAGAAGGTCACCGTCGACGTGTCCGGCGAGATGCTCCAGCTGAAGAACACCGTCAACACGATGGTGGACCAACTGTCCTCGTTCGCCGACCAGGTGACACGGATGGCCCGGGACGTGGGCACGGAGGGCCGCCTCGGCGGTCAGGCCCGCGTGGACGGCGTATCCGGCACCTGGAAGGAACTCACCGACTCCGTCAACTTCATGGCGGGGAACCTGACCTCGCAGGTACGGCAGATCGCCCAGGTGACGACGGCCGTGGCCCGGGGTGACCTGTCGCAGAAGATCGATGTGGACGCGCGGGGCGAGATCCTCGAGCTGAAGAACACCATCAACACGATGGTCGACCAGCTCTCCGCCTTCGCGGACCAGGTGACGCGGGTCGCCCGCGACGTGGGTACCGAGGGGCGGCTGGGCGGCCAGGCGCAGGTGCCCGGCGTCGCCGGTGTGTGGCGCGACCTGACCGACTCCGTGAACGGCATGGCGGGCAACCTCACCGCCCAGGTGCGGAACATCGCGCAGGTCGCGACCGCGGTGGCCCGGGGTGACCTGTCGCAGAAGATCGATGTGGACGCGCGGGGCGAGATCCTCGAGCTGAAGAACACCCTCAACACGATGGTCGACCAGCTCTCGAACTTCGCCGAGCAGGTGACGCGGGTGGCCCGCGAGGTGGGTACCGAGGGGCAGTTGGGGGGTCAGGCCGAGGTGCAGGGAGTCTCCGGCACCTGGAAGGACCTCACCCAGTCCGTGAACTTCATGGCGAACAACCTGACCATTCAGGTGCGCAACATCGCCGAAGTCACGACCGCGGTCGCCAAGGGCGATCTGTCGAAGAAGATCACCGTTGACGCCAAGGGCGAGATCCTCGAACTCGTCACCACCGTCAACACGATGGTCGACCAGCTGTCGTCGTTCGCCGAGCAGGTGACGCGGGTGGCCCGCGAAGTGGGTACCGAGGGCCAGTTGGGCGGTCAGGCGCGGGTGCCCGGTGTCACCGGCATCTGGAAGGACCTCAGCGACAACGTCAACCTCATGGCCTACAACCTGACCATGCAGGTGCGGAACATCTCGCAGGTCGCGGCGGCCGTGGCCAATGGAGACCTCACCAAGACCGTGACGATCGAGGCGCGTGGCGAGGTCGCGCAGCTCGCCGACACCTTCAACACGATGGTGAAGACGCTGTCGTCGTTCGCCGACCAGGTGACCCGGGTGGCGCGTGAGGTGGGCACGGACGGCATCCTCGGTGGGCAGGCGCGCGTACCGGGCGTGTCCGGTACGTGGAAGGACCTCACCGAGTCCGTGAACGGCATGGCGTCCAACCTGACCGGCCAGGTGCGCAACATCGCGATGGTCACCACGGCCATCGCCAAGGGCGATCTGACCAAGAAGATCGACATCGACGCGCGCGGCGAGATCCTGGAGCTCAAGACCACCATCAACACCATGGTGGACCAGCTCTCGTCCTTCGCCGAGGAGGTCACCCGGGTGGCCCGCGAGGTGGGTACCGAGGGTCAGCTGGGCGGCCAGGCGCGGGTACGGGACGTCGACGGCACCTGGCGCGACCTCACCGAGTCCGTGAACGAGATGGCCGGGAACCTGACCCGGCAGGTGCGCGCCATCGCGCGCGTGGCGACCGCGGTGACCCGCGGCGATCTCAACCTGAAGATCGACGTGGACGCTTCGGGCGAGATCAAGGAACTTCAGGACTACACCAACAAGATGATCGCCAACCTGCGCGACACCACCATCGCCAACAAGGAGCAGGACTGGCTCAAGGGCAACCTCGCCCGTATTTCGGCGCTGATGCAGGGGCGGCGTGACCTCGACGACGTGGCTTCGCTGATCATGAGCGAGCTGACGCCTGTCGTCTCCGCCCAGCACGGTGCGTTCTTCCTCTCCATGCCGCTGGTCGACGGCAAGGAGGCGGGGAACGACGAGGACGCCTACGAGCTGCGCATGCTCGGGTCGTACGGCTACTCGATGGGCTCCATGCCGACGTCGTTCCGGCCGGGTGAGGCGCTGATCGGGACGGCCGCCCAGGAGAAGCGCACGATCCTCGTGGAGAACGCGCCGAGCGGGTATCTGAAGATCTCGTCCGGGCTCGGTGAGGCGCCCCCGGCGCAGGTGATCGTGCTTCCGGTGGTCTTCGAGGGGACCGTGCTCGGCGTCATCGAGCTGGCGTCCTTCACGCCGTTCACGCAGATCCAGAAGGACTTCCTCAGTCAGATCGCCGAGATGATCGCGACGAGCGTCAACACGATCTCCGTCAACACGAAGACGGAGGTGCTGCTGAAGCAGTCGCAGGAGCTGACCGAGCAGCTCCAGGAGCGGTCGGCCGAGTTGGAGAGCCGTCAGAAGGCGCTTCAGGAGTCCAACGCTCAGCTGGAGGAGAAGGCCGAGCAACTCGCCCAGCAGAACCGCGACATCGAGGTCAAGAACACCGAGATCGAGGAAGCCCGGCAGGTCCTGGAGGAGCGCGCCGAGCAGCTCGCGGTCTCCATGCGTTACAAGAGCGAGTTCCTGGCGAACATGTCGCACGAGCTGCGGACGCCGCTCAACTCCTTGCTGATCCTCGCCAAGTTGCTCGCCGACAACGCGGAGATGAACCTCACCCCGAAGCAGGTCGAGTTCGCCGAGACCATCCATGGAGCGGGTTCCGACCTGCTCCAGCTGATCAATGACATCCTCGATCTGTCCAAGGTCGAGGCGGGCAAGATGGATGTGTCGCCGACCCGCATCGCGCTGGTCCAACTCGTCGACTACGTAGAGGCCACTTTCCGCCCGCTGACCGCAGAGAAGGGGCTCGACTTCTCGGTCCGCGTGTCGCCGGAGCTGCCCGCCACGCTGCACACCGACGAGCAGCGGCTCCTGCAGGTACTGCGCAACCTGCTGTCCAACGCGGTGAAGTTCACCGACTCCGGAGCGGTGGAGTTGGTGATCCGGCCCGCCGGAGCGGATGTTCCGGTGGCGATCCGCGAGCAGCTCCTGGAGGCGGGCTCGTTGCAGGACGCGGACGCCGCTCTGATCGCGTTCTCGGTGACCGACACCGGCATCGGGATCGCGGCCAGCAAGATGCGGGTGATTTTCGAGGCCTTCAAGCAGGCGGACGGCACGACGAGCCGGAAGTACGGCGGTACGGGTCTGGGACTGTCCATCTCGCGGGAGATCGCGCGCCTGTTGGGCGGTGAGATCCACGCGCAGAGCGAGCCGGGACGCGGTTCGACGTTCACGCTGTATTTGCCGCTGCACCCGAGCGAACTGCCCCCGCAGGGCTACGGTCAGCTCGCGCCCGTACTGGAGGCCGGCGAACTGCTCGCCTCCGAGGCGGAGCTGTCCCGGGCGGACATCGATACGCCGGCCGAGGTGAAGTCGTACCAGGAGACCCAGAACGGGCCCGCCGCGCTCTTCAGGCGGCGCCGCAGGGTGTTGCCGCCGGCCGAGCAGCGGACGGCGCTATCGGGGCAGCCGAACGGGGTCTCGGGCGCGGCTCAGGAGCAGTGGGCGGCCACGGGGCAGCAGGACGCGGCGGCGCAGTCGCGCGGCGGCATCCGGTTCGAGGGCGAGAAGGTGCTGATCGTCGACGACGACATCCGCAACGTGTTCGCGCTCACCAGTGTCCTGGAGCAGCACGGGCTGTCGGTGCTGTACGCCGAGAACGGCCGTGAGGGCATTGAAGTCCTGGAGCAGCATGATGATGTGACAGTCGTCCTGATGGACATCATGATGCCCGAGATGGACGGATATGCCACGACCACAGCGATTCGCCGGATGCCGCAGTTCGCCGGACTGCCGATCATCGCGCTCACGGCGAAGGCGATGAAGGGTGACCGGGAGAAGGCCATCGAGTCCGGTGCTTCCGATTACGTCACCAAGCCGGTCGATCCCGATCATCTGCTCTCCGTGATGGAGCAGTGGATGCGTGAGGAGTGAGCGGGATGCGGGTCGCCGCGTGGTGTCGGCGGCCGGGACGCGGGGGTGGGCGCGCCGATTCGTCGGCGCGGCACGCCCGACGTCGCATAACTCGCTGTGGCCGACGCCGTGTAGAAGTGCGGGATTCGGGGAACCTTCTGGTCTCCCGCTACGTTTCTGCTACGTGCACAGTGACATCGCGGTGACAGGGTGTGGCGACAGGCGGGGTGCGGCTACCATGACCGGCACAAGGACGGGCGGCGCAAGGGAGCCGTCCCCTGGGGCGGAGCCCGGTGCACTGCCGGGGCGAGGAGGGCGGGCCATGGTGCAGAAGGCCAAGATCCTCCTGGTCGATGACCGGCCGGAGAATCTGTTGGCGTTGGAGGCGATCCTCTCCGCGCTGGATCAGACACTGGTGCGGGCATCGTCCGGGGAGGAAGCGCTCAAGGCACTACTCACGGACGACTTCGCGGTCATTCTGCTGGATGTCCAGATGCCGGGCATGGACGGTTTCGAAACCGCCGCGCACATCAAGCGACGAGAGCGGACTCGGGACATCCCGATCATCTTCCTCACCGCGATCAACCACGGCCCGCACCACACCTTCCGGGGGTACGCGGCGGGTGCGGTCGACTACATCTCCAAGCCGTTCGACCCGTGGGTGCTGCGCGCGAAGGTCTCGGTGTTCGTCGAGCTCTACATGAAGAACTGCCAACTGCGTGAGCAGGCCGCGCTGCTGCGGCTCCAGCTGGAGGGTGGCGGCAAGGCGGCGCTGGGTACGGCCAAGGAGCCGGCCGGTCTCCTTGCTGAACTCTCGGCGCGGCTCGCGGCTGTTGAGGAGCAGGCGGAGGCGCTGTCCAAGCAGCTCGACGACGACTCGGCGGACGCGGCGGCGGTGGCGACCGCAGCCCATCTCGAACGCAAACTCACAGGACTGCGGCGAGCGCTGGACGCGTTGGAACCGGGCACGGGGAGCGGGGCGCCGTCGGTGCCCTCGCAGAACTGAGTGTCATGGTCCTGCGCTCGCGGTGAGTCGGCGTCAGTTTCGGGCCCTGGAAAGGGCGACACGAACGGGTGAAGCAGTAGGCACACGTGTCGGCTGTCGTCTCCACCGGTAACCTCACACACATGGCCTCACGTCAGTCCGCAGCCAAGAAGCCGCCCGCGAAGAAGGCGGCCGCTCCGACGAAGGCTCCGGCGAAGAAGGCCCCCGCGAAAAAGGCAGCAGCGAAGAAAGCGCCTGCCAAGAAGGTCGCGGCGAAGAAGCCCGCACCCGCACCCGCGCCGGCGCCCAACCCGACCGCAGGCGTGTACAGACTCGTACGCGCCGTGTGGCTGGGCATCGCACACGCCGTCGGAGCGATGTTCCGCGGCATAGGGCGGGGCGCGAAGGGGCTCGACCCGGCGCACCGCAAGGACGGCCTCGCGCTCCTGCTGCTCGGCCTGGCGCTGATCGTGGCGGCGGGCACGTGGTCCAATCTGCGCGGTCCCGTCGGTGACCTTGTCGAGATGCTGGTGACCGGTGCGTTCGGCCGCCTCGACCTGCTGGTTCCGATACTGCTCGCGGTCATCGCCGCCCGCTTCATCCGGCACCCGGAGCAACCCGAGGCCAACGGCCGCATCGTGATCGGCCTGTCCGCGCTCGTCATCGGCGTGCTCGGTCAGGTCCACATCGCCTGCGGTGCGCCCGCGCGCAGTGATGGCATGCAGGCGATAAGGGACGCCGGCGGGCTCATCGGCTGGGGCGCCTCCACCCCACTGACGTACGCGATGGGTGACGTCCTCGCCGTACCGCTCCTGGTGCTGCTCACGGTCTTCGGCCTGCTGGTCGTCACGGCTACCCCGGTCAACGCGATCCCGCAGCGGCTGCGGCTGCTCGGGCAGAAGCTGGGCATCGTCCAGGCCGACATCCACGAGGACGACCTCGGCGAGGACGACGAGCGCTACGACGAGCAGTGGCGCGAGGCGCTGCCTGCGCGCTCCCGGCGGCGCTCGCACGCCCCCGAGGGGTACGACCCCGAGGGCGCCGAGGAGGAGGCCCTCACCAAGCGCCGTGGCCGCCCCCGGCGGTCCGCCGTGCAGCACCCCGACCTGAACCGGCCGATGGACGCGGTGGACGTCGCAGCGGCCGCCGCTGCCGCGCTCGACGGGGCGGTGCTGCACGGGATGCCGCCCTCGCCGCTGGTCGCCGACCTGACCCAGGGCGTCACCGTGGAACGCGACGGGTACGAGGAGACGACTCCGGTGCCCGCCGCGCGCGCCGCCAAGGCCACCCCGGGCGCGAAGCGGCCCAAGCAGGAGGCCCTGGACGTCGAGTCCGTCGTGCCCGACCTCACCAAGGCCGCGCCCGACCAGCCGCGCGACCTGCCACCGCGGGCCGAGCAGCTCCAGCTCTCCGGCGACATCACCTACTCCCTGCCGTCGCTCGACCTCCTGGAGCGGGGCGGCCCCGGCAAGACGCGCAGCGCCGCCAACGACGCGGTCGTCGCCTCGCTGCAGAACGTCTTCATGGAGTTCAAGGTCGACGCCGCCGTCACCGGCTTCACGCGCGGTCCCACGGTCACGCGTTACGAGGTCGAGCTCGGCCCCGCCGTGAAGGTCGAGCGGATCACGGCTCTCACCAAGAACATCGCGTACGCCGTCGCCAGCCCCGACGTGCGGATCATCAGCCCGATCCCCGGCAAGTCGGCGGTCGGCATCGAGATCCCCAACACCGACCGCGAGATGGTCAACCTCGGCGACGTGCTCCGTCTCGCGGACGCGGCTGAGGACGACCACCCGATGCTCGTCGCGCTCGGCAAGGACGTCGAGGGCGGCTATGTGATGGCCAACCTCGCGAAGATGCCGCACGTGCTCGTCGCCGGAGCCACCGGTTCCGGTAAATCCTCGTGCATTAACTGCCTGATCACGTCTGTCATGGTCCGCGCGACTCCCGAGGACGTGCGGATGGTCCTCGTCGATCCCAAGCGGGTCGAGCTGACCGCGTACGAAGGCATCCCGCACCTGATCACGCCGATCATCACCAACCCGAAGCGGGCCGCCGAGGCTCTGCAGTGGGTCGTACGGGAGATGGACCTGCGCTACGACGACCTCGCGGCGTTCGGCTACCGGCACATCGACGACTTCAACGAGGCCATCAGGAACGGCAAGGTGAAGCTGCCCGAGGGCAGCGAGCGCGAGCTGACGGCCTACCCGTACCTCCTCGTGATCGTCGACGAGCTCGCTGATCTGATGATGGTCGCGCCGCGTGACGTCGAGGACGCAATCGTGCGCATCACGCAGCTCGCGCGCGCGGCCGGTATCCACCTGGTGCTCGCCACACAGCGGCCGTCCGTCGATGTCGTCACCGGCCTGATCAAAGCGAACGTGCCGTCCCGGCTCGCCTTCGCCACCTCCTCGCTCGCCGACAGCCGCGTCATCCTCGACCAGCCGGGTGCCGAAAAGCTGATCGGCAAGGGCGACGGACTGTTCCTGCCGATGGGCGCCAACAAGCCGACCCGTATGCAAGGTGCATTCGTGACCGAGGCCGAGGTCGCGGCCATCGTGCAGCACTGCAAGGACCAGATGGCGCCGGTCTTCCGGGACGACGTCACCGTGGGCAGCAAGCAGAAGAAGGAGATCGACGAGGACATCGGTGACGACCTGGACCTGCTGTGTGCCGCCGCCGAGCTGGTGGTGACCTCGCAGTTCGGGTCCACCTCGATGCTCCAGCGCAAGCTGCGCGTCGGCTTCGCCAAGGCCGGGCGCCTGATGGACCTCATGGAGTCCCGAGGTGTCGTCGGCCCCAGTGAGGGGTCCAAGGCGCGTGATGTTCTGGTGAAGGCTGACGAGCTGGATGGAGTGCTCGCCGTGATTCGTGGGGAAGCTGAAGCGTAGAGCCGTCGGCTTCGGCTTCGGCTGCTGCGCGACACGCTGCGCGGCAGGTTGATATGTGAACGTGACTCACCCGTTAGGAGTCGGCGGGCAACCGTTTCCCTGCGGCGTTCGTCAAGTTGAGCGAGGGGACAGCTACCTGTCCCAGCATCAGGATGACCGGCCATTCTGATGGCGTACAAAGTGCTACCGCCCGGTTGCCCCACCCTTTCGTACCCCCCCTAAACTGAACCTCCAGCACAGGTGGCTACACGCTCGAAAGGCGCCCCCGTGTCCATCGGCAACTCCCCTGACGGCAACTCCCCTGAAGACGAGCGTCCGTTCGAAGAGCACAGCGAAGAAGGCCTCTCGATCGGTCGTGCTCTGCAGCAGGCGCGCATCGAGGCCGGACTGACCGTCGACGACGTCAGCAACGCCACCCGGGTCCGTATCGCCATCGTGCACGCGATCGAGCAGGACGACTTCGCCCCCTGCGGCGGTGACGTCTACGCGCGCGGTCATATCCGGACCCTGGCCCGCGCCGTGCAGCTCGATCCGGCTGCGCTGCTCGCGCGGTACGACGCGGAACACGGCGGGCGCCCCGCGCCGACCCCGGCCGCCCCGCTCTTCGAGGCGGAACGTATCCGCCCGGAGCGCCGTGGACCGAACTGGACCGCCGCCATGGTCGCGGCGATCGTCGCGGTGATCGGCTTCGTCGGGTTCACCATGGTCAAGGGCACCGGGGGGAGCGACGCGAAGTCGCAGGTCGCCGAGGGGTCCACGCCGAGCGCCACCAAGTCCACCTCGTCGGCCGGCCCCAAGACCAGCAAGCCCACCGACCCGAAGCCCGACCCGTCCGACAGCGCCATCGCGGCCGCCCCGCAGGACAAGGTGACCGTCCAGGTGAGCGCCCCCGACGGGCGCAGCTGGATCTCCGCGAAGGACCACAACGGGCGGCTTCTCTTCGACGGTCTGCTCAAGCAGGGCGAGTCCAAGACCTTCCAGGACAACAAGCAGATCGACCTGGTCCTCGGTGACGCGGGCGCGATCCAGCTCTACGTGAACGGCAAGGAGATCGACGACCGGTTCCAGCCCGGCCAGGTCGAGCGGCTGAGGTACACCAAGGGCGATCCCGTCGTCGGATAACGGGCTCATAGGGCAGGCGGGTACGGGGTTGGCCAAGATCGGCCAACCCCGTCGACGTGGGCTGTCAGCGGGACGAAGTAGTCTTGAGCCCATGCCTGAACGCCGTACCGTCGCACTGGTCACCCTTGGCTGCGCCCGTAACGAGGTGGACTCGGAGGAGCTCGCAGGCCGCTTGGAGGCGGACGGCTGGCAACTCGTGGAGGACGCCGAAGAAGCGGACGTCGCCGTCGTCAACACCTGTGGCTTCGTCGAAGCCGCCAAGAAGGACTCCGTCGACGCCCTCCTCGAAGCCAATGACCTCAAGGGTCATGGCAGAACCCAGGCCGTCGTGGCGGTGGGCTGCATGGCCGAGCGGTACGGCAAGGAGCTCGCCGAAGCCCTCCCCGAGGCCGACGGCGTGCTCGGCTTCGACGACTACGCGGACATCTCCGACCGCCTCCAGACCATCCTGAACGGCGGCATCCACGCCTCGCACACCCCGCGCGACCGGCGCAAGCTGCTGCCGATCAGCCCGGCCGAGCGGCAGGCCGCCGGCGAGGAGGTGGCCCTTCCCGGCCACGGCGCCCCCTCAGACCTCCCGGAGGGCGTCGCCCCGGTCTCCGGCCCCCGTGCGCCCCTGCGCCGCCGTCTGGACGGCTCCCCGGTCGCCTCGGTGAAGCTGGCCTCCGGCTGCGACCGGCGCTGCTCCTTCTGCGCCATCCCGTCCTTCCGCGGCTCCTTCATCTCGCGCCGCCCCAGCGACGTGCTGAACGAGGCTCGCTGGCTCGCCGAGCAGGGCGTCAGGGAGGTCATGCTGGTCTCCGAGAACAACACCTCGTACGGCAAGGACCTGGGCGACATCCGTCTGCTGGAGACGCTGCTGCCCGAGCTTGCCGAGATCGACGGCATCGAGCGCGTGCGGGTCAGCTACCTGCAGCCCGCCGAGATGCGGCCCGGGCTCATCGATGTCCTCACCTCGACGCCGAACATCGCGCCCTACTTCGACCTGTCCTTCCAGCACTCCGCGCCCGACGTACTGCGCGCGATGCGGCGCTTCGGTGACACCGACCGCTTCCTGGAGCTGCTCGACACCATCCGGTCCAAGGCCCCGCAGGCCGGTGTGCGGTCCAACTTCATCGTGGGCTTCCCCGGCGAGACCGAGGCCGACCTCGCGGAGCTGGAGCGCTTCCTCACGAGCGCGCGCCTCGACGCGATCGGTGTCTTCGGGTACTCGGACGAGGAGGGCACGGAGGCGGCGACGTACGCCGACAAGCTGGACGAGGACGTCGTCGCCGAGCGCCTCGCGCGCGTGTCCCGGCTCGCCGAGGAGCTGGTCGCACAGCGCGCCGAGGAGCGTGTCGGGGAGACCCTGCACGTGCTCGTGGAGTCCCTGGACGAGGAGGACGGGGCGTACGGACGGGCCGCGCACCAGGCGCCCGAGACGGACGGGCAGGTGCTGTTCACGAGCGGCGAGGGCCTGACCGTCGGCCGTATCGTCGAGGCCAAGGTGGTCGGCACGGAAGGTGTCGACCTGGTGGCCGAGCCGCTCCCGGGCTCGCTCCCGTGTACCGAGGAGGCGGCCAGATGACCGGAGTCCCGGCATCCGCGGCGGGCGGCCCCCCCAGCGCAAAGGGTGCGGCGGGTGCTCCCGGTGCCCCCGGGGGCAGCAAGTCGGGGCGGGGCGGGAAACTGGGCGCTGCGGCCGTCAATCAGGCCAGCCTCTGGAACATCGCGAACATCCTGACCATGATCCGGCTCGTCCTGGTGCCGGGCTTCGTGGCGCTGATGCTGGCCGACGGCGGGTACGACCCCGCCATGCGCGCCTGGGCGTGGGCGGCCTTCGCCGTCGCCATGATCACCGACGTCTTCGACGGCCACCTGGCGCGCACGTACAACCTGGTCACCGACTTCGGGAAGATCGCCGATCCCATCGCCGACAAGGCGATCATGGGGGCGGCGCTGATCTGTCTGTCTGCGCTCGGTGATCTGCCGTGGTGGGTGACGGGAGTCATTCTCGGGCGGGAGCTCGGAATCACCCTCATGCGCTTCGTGGTGATCCGCTACGGGGTCATTCCGGCCAGCCGCGGTGGCAAGCTGAAGACCCTGGCACAGGGCGTGGCGGTCGGGATGTATGTCCTGGCGCTGACAGGGCCGCTGGCCACCCTGAGGTTCTGGGTGATGGCTGTGGCGGTCGTCCTGACCGTGGTGACCGGGCTCGACTATGTGAGGCAGGCCGTTGTGCTGCGCAGGAGCGGAATCGCCGCGCGGCGGGCGGCAGCCGAGGAGGCGGAGCGGTGAGTTCCGTGGCCGCCGAAGTGCTGCGACTACTCACGGTGAGGGGCGAAACGCTCGCCGTCGCCGAGTCGCTGACCGGTGGCCTGGTGGCGGCGGAGATCACCGCGACCCCCGGGGCCTCGCAGGCCTTCCGGGGCTCCGTGACCGCGTACGCCACCGAACTCAAGCATGAGCTGCTGGGTGTCGACGCCGCTCTGCTGGCCGAGCGCGGTGCGGTGGATCCGCAGGTCGCGGCCCAGATGGCGGCCGGTGTGCGCAAGGCGCTCGGCGCGGACTGGGGGATCGCGACCACAGGTGTCGCGGGGCCCGAGCCTCAGGACGGACGGCCGGTGGGGACGGTTTTCGTCGCCGTCGACGGTCCTTCGGACGCGATTTCCGAGAGCGCTGGTGGCGGGAAAGTGGCAGCGCTGCGGTTGAACGGCGGGCGGGCGGAAATCCGTATGGAGAGTGTACGGAGCGTACTCGCGCTGCTCCTGAAGGAGCTCGCGGGCGAACAGACCGGGAATGAGCGGGCACAGGATACGGAACAGAACGGGGGGACTTGATGTTTGCAGCCCTGAGTGAACACGACATCGCTCCCCGCACGGCCGCCGCGCAAGGCGGTACGGTGGGGCGTGAAGGATGCGGCTACGCGGTCCGAGGAGGGAGCCACCGATGATTCTGCTCCGTCGCCTGCTGGGTGACGTGCTGCGTCGGCAGCGCCAGCGCCAGGGCCGTACTCTGCGCGAAGTCTCCTCGTCCGCCCGAGTTTCACTCGGCTATCTCTCCGAGGTGGAGCGGGGGCAGAAGGAGGCATCCTCCGAGCTGCTCTCCGCGATCTGCGACGCGCTGGACGTACGGATGTCCGAGCTCATGCGGGAAGTGAGCGACGAGCTTGCTCTTGCCGAGCTGGCTCAGTCTGCAGCGGTTACCCAGCCGGTGCCTGCACCGGTGCGCCGTCCGATGCTGAACTCCGTATCGGTCACCGGTGTGCCACCGGAACGGGTCACTATCAAGGCGCCTGCCGAGGCGGTCGACGTCGTCGCCGCCTGACGCTCACGAGTTCGCGCTCATGAGCTGAACATGCTCGAGCGAAAGCCCCGGCCGGGGCTGCTTCAGGGAGACCTGGAGGAGGATCGGCCGGGGCTTTTGCTGTTCAGGGTGGGTTGCGTTGTCTTCGAACACCTTCGAGTGACCTGAATTGTGCGTATATGCCATGGTTGGTGGGGTCGAAAGAATCGGAGGATCCCGATGTACGTCGTGAAGAGCCCGTTGGCCGACGCCGACCTGAAGACCGTGGCCGAGGCGCTGCAAGGCGCACTGGTCGACCTGGTGGACCTCGCCCTCGTGTCGAAGCAGATCCACTGGAACGTCGTCGGACCGCGCTTCCGAACCGTCCATCTGCAACTCGACGAGGTCGTGGACACCGCGCGGCTGCACTCCGACACCGTGGCGGAGCGGGCCTCGACGCTGGGTGTCCCGCCCGACGGACGGGCCGCGACGGTGGCCGCCAGCAGCGGCATCGGCGCGACACCCGAGGGCTGGGTCAAGGACACCGACGCCGTGGGGGCACTCGTGAACGCGCTGGGCGCGGTGATCACCCGGATGCGGGAGCGGGTGGAGGCGACCGCCGAACCGGACCCGGTGAGCCAGGACATCTTCATCCAGATCACGGCCGACCTCGAGAAACATCACTGGATGTTCCAGGCGGAGAACGGGTGACGTCTGTGGGCTGCGGGCGGCTGCCTTCGGCGACCGCTGGGCGCTTCTTGGTGCCCACCGAGCGCCGCGGCCGGCCCCGCATGTGCCTGGGGTGCGCCGTTGTGCCGTTGGTGCGCCCTGCCGGTGGGTGAGGGCGCAGGTCTAGCTTCGGGCTGGAGGTGGACACCATGGCGGGGCGAATAGTGCGCTGGGGGGTGGCGCTGGGGCTCGGTGCGCTGTGGTGGTGGGGGGTGCTCCGGCTCGTGCTGGTGCCCGATGCCGGGGTGTTGGAGGGAGCGGTCGCTGCCGGGGGGTGGGGGCTGAGTCTGCTGCCGGTGCACTGTATGCCGAAGGCGCAGGCGGTGGGGGCCGCCGGGTCGGCTCAGTGGCTGGCGGGGTGGCGGCGGCGTGGGGTGCGCGGGGGGCGGGCGCCGGGCGCGCGGTAGGGGGTCGAGGCGTTCGGGTGGGGTGGGTGCGGGGGTATTGCGGCGGGGTGGTGCGTCAGGGGTGGTGGGGTGCGGCGGCGCCGAGGGGGGGGCGGGTTACCAAGGCATCGCGACGCCGCCGTTCGGGCGGAGGATCTGGCCCGTCGTGAACGCCGAGGCGTCGCCGGCCAGGTACAGCACGGCGTGGGCGACGTCCTCGGGTTCGCCGACCCGGTCGAGTGGTGACAGCCGGGCCATGGCCGCCTCGGTGCGGGCCTGTGCCTCACCGTGGCGGTCGGTCATCGGCGTACGCGTCCAGCCGGGCGCGACAGCGTTGACGCGGATGCCGTACGGGCCGATCTCGGTCGCCAGCGTCTTCGTCAACTGGACGACGGCTGCTTTCGTCACGCCGTAACAGAGCAGCCCGCGCCCTCCGGTGTCTATAGCGCCCGACGCCATGGTGACGATGCTGCCGCGGATGTCTTTCTCGATCATGAGGCGGGCGGCCTCCTGGCAGGCGTAGAGCACACCTTTGAAGTTGACGTTCAGTACTCGGTCGAGGTCCTCGTCCCGGGTCTCCAGAACCTCGCTGCTGTGCATGATCCCGGCCACCGCCGCCATCACGTCGAGGCGCTCACAGGACATGACGGCCCGCTTGAGCTGGGCGCGGTCGGTGACGTCGAGAGTGTGGGTGTGGGCTGTGCCGCCCTGGTCTTTGATGAGGGTCGCCGTCTCGTGCAGGCCCTGGGGGTCCCGGTCCGCGCAGTGGACGGCGGCTCCGGCCTCGGCGAGCAGGACGGCGGACGCGCGGCCGATGCCGCCGGCGGCGCCGGTGATGAATGCGGTGCGTCCGGTGAGGTCGTACGCCTTGACGGGCATATGGGGACGGTACGAGGGTTTCTGACGGACCGTCAATTGGTTGGGCGTCGGGGGCTTGCGTGGAGATTGGCGCCCGCTGGCGGGGTGGGGCCCACCTGGCACCTCGGGCACCAGTACGTGGGGCGCGCGCGGGAGCCGTCGCCCTGGTCGGCCGAGCGGATCGGGGTGCCGCAGCGCAGACAGGGGCGGGGTGTGCGGCCGTACACGAAGAGGTTCTGGTCGCGGCGGGCCGTGGTGCTGCGGACCGGGCGGTCACGGTTGGCCTCGAGCAGTTTCTTGGCGAGGACGGGCAGTTGGGCGGCGAGGGCGGCGGGAATTTCGCCGATGGGGAGCCAAGGGGTGACCCGCAGGAGGAAGCAGAGCTCGCTTTTGTAGACATTGCCGATGCCCGCGAGGTTGCGCTGGTCGAGCAGGGCCTCGCCGAGGGGGCGGTCGGGGTCCTTGAGCAGGTTCTCCAGGGCCTGATCGGGGTCCCAGTCCGGGCCGAGGAGGTCGGGGCCGAGGTGGCCGACGGCGCGGTCCTCGTCCGTGGTGCGCAGCAACTCCAGTACGGGGAGGCGGTACCCGACGGCCGTACGGTCCGCGGTGCCGAGGACGGCCCGGATCTGGTGGGCGGGGCCGCTCCAGCGCCCGCCGGTCACGTACACCTTCCAGGCGCCGTCCATGCGGAGATGCGAGTGCAGCGTCAGGCCACCCTCGATGCGGGTCAGGAGGTGCTTGCCGCGCGGGATGACGTCCAGGACCGTGCGTCCGGTGAGGTCGGCGGTGGCGTACTTGGGCACCCTGAGGTCGGAGCGGGCCAGCACCTTGCCCGCGAGTGCGATGTGCAGGCGCCTCGCGGTCTGCCAGACGGTGTCTCCTTCGGGCATGGGGTCCAGGGTGGCATGGATCGAGGGCGGGGTGCTTACGCGCGCAGGCGCAGTCCGCGGGGGGTCGCGATGAAGCCCGCCTCCTCCAGGAGGGTGCCGATGGGGGAGGTCAGGGCGGAGGCGCCGTTGACGCGCTCCACGGTGACCGTGCCGAGGGAGCCCGCGCGGGCGGCCGCGGAGAGGGCTTCGGCGGCGGCACGCAGACGTGCGTCCTCCGTGACCGCGCCGTCCGGGTCGGAGGGCCAGGCCAGCAGCGTCTTGCCGCCACGCTCCATGTACAGCGTCAGCTCGCCGTCGACGAGCACCACCAGGGAGCCCGCCTTGCGGCCCGGCTTGTGACCGGCGCCGGTGGGAGGCTCCGGCCAGGGCAGGGCTGCGCCGTATGCGTTCGCGGGGTCGGCGGCGGCCAGGACTACGGCTTGGGGGGTTCCGCGGGAGTAGGAGCGGGAGCGGTTGGGGAAGAGGGCGGGGCCGCCAGCCGGGTAGGCCGGGTCTGCGGAGAAGGCGGAGTCGGCTGAGAAGGCGGAGTCGGTCGTGAAGCCATGGTCGTCGGCGAAGCCGGAGTCCTCCGGAAAGTCGAAGGAATCCGGCCGGGCGTGATCGTCGGGGAAGGCGGGGTTGTCCGGACGTCCGCGGCCGCCGGGGAAGCCGGAGGCGAGCATGCGGTCGGTGTCGCTCGGGGAGGCGTGCGGGCCCGGGAATCCGTTCGATCCTGGGAATCCGTTCGGGCTCGGGAGGTCCGGGTCGGTCAGGGACTCGCCGCGGTCCCGCGCGTTCACCGCCGCGCGCAGGCGGTCCACCGCGCCGTCCATCGCGAACTGGGCGGCCCCGAGCCCCTCCACCACGTAGCCGCGGCGTGCCTGGCCGCTGTCCTCGAGGGCGGACAGGATGCGGTACACCGCGGAGAAGCCGCCCTCGACGCCTTCCGCGGCGACGGCGCCGCGCGTCACCACTCCGTGCCGGTCGAGCAGTGTGCGGGCGAGGGCGTGGGCGCGCACGGTGGAGTCGGGTTCACGGGTGGGGAGCAGTGACCAGCGGCCGGCCACGGTTGGCGGGCCGGTACGTGACTGGGGGCGGGCGGCGCCGGTCAGGGAGCCGTAGCGCCCGCGGGGGACCGTGCGCTTGGCGCGATGGGCTGTCGACCCGGCGGTGCGGCCCGAGCCCAGGAGGGAGCGCATCGGAGCGAGAGTGTCGTTCGTGAGCCGTCCGGACCAGGCCAGGTCCCAGATCGTGTCGGCGAGTTGGGGATCGGTGACATCGGGGTGCGTGGTGGCGCGGACCTGGTCGGCGATCTGGCGGAAGAACAGGCCGTAGCCGCCGGAGAGGGCGTCCAGGACCGACTGGTGCAGCGCGGTCGGCTCCAGGGGGTGCGGGGGCGGCAGGAGCAGGGGGGCCGCATCCGCCAGGTACACCGAGACCCAGCCGTCCTTGCCCGGCAGCGCACCGGCCCCGGCCCAGACCACCTCTCCGGAGGCGGTGAGCTCGTCGAGCATCGCGGGGGCGTAGCCGGAGACCCGGGAGGGCAGGACCAGCTTCTCCAGGGCGGAGGCGGGCACCGAGGCGCCCTGCAACTGCTCGATGGCGCGCACCAGCCCGTCGACGCCGCGCAGCCCGTGGCCACTGCCGACGTGCTGCCACTGCGGCAGGAACTGGGCTAGCGCGGCGGGCGGCACCGGCTCCAGCTCGTGGCGCAGGGCTGCGAGCGAACGGCGCCGCAGCCTGCGCAGTACGGTCGCGTCGCACCATTCCTGGCCGATGCCCGCCGGATGGAACTCCCCTTGGACGATGCGGCCACCCGCGGCAAGGCGCTGCAGAGCCCCGTCCGTGACGGCCGTGCCGAGACCGAAGCGGGCGGCGGCCGTGGTGGAGGTGAACGGGCCGTGGGTGCGCGCGTACCGCGCGAGGAGGTCGCCGAGCGGGTCCTTGACCGGCTCGGTGAAGGCCTCCGGGACACCGACGGGCAGCGCCGTGCCGAGCGCGTCGCGCAGGCGGCCGGCGTCCTCGATCGCCGCCCAGTGGTCGGCGCCGCCGATCCGGACGCGGATCGCGCGGCGGGCCGAGGCCAGCTCCTGAGCCCACTGCGGTTCGGCGCCGCGCTCGGTCAGCTCGGTGTCCGTGAGCGGACCCAGCAGGCGCAGCAGGTCCGCGATGCCTTCGGTGTCCTTGACACGCCGGTCCTCGGTGAGCCATTGGAGCTCCCGCTCCAGCTCGGTCAGGACATCGGCGTCGAGCAGCTCGCGCAGCTCGGCCTGGCCGAGGAGCTCGGCCAGCAGCCGCGAGTCCAGCGACAGCGCGGCGGCGCGCCGCTCGGCGAGCGGTGAGTCGCCCTCGTACAGGAACTGGGCGACGTATCCGAAGAGGAGGGAGCGGGCGAAGGGGGAAGCCTCCGGCGTGGTGACTTCGACCAGCCGCACCTTGCGCGACTCGATGTCACCCATCAGCTCGGTCAGCCCGGGGACGTCGAAGACGTCCTGGAGGCACTCGCGGACCGCCTCCAGGACGATCGGGAACGAGCCGAACTCGCTGGCCACCTGGAGCAGTTGGGCGGCACGCTGGCGCTGCTGCCACAGCGGGGTGCGCTTTCCGGGGCTGCGGCGCGGCAGCAGCAGCGCGCGAGCCGCGCACTCACGGAAGCGGGACGCGAACAGCGCCGAGCCGCCGACCTGGTCGGTGACGATCTGGTCGACCTCGCCCTTGTCGAAGGCGACGTCCGCCGCGCCGACGGGGGCCTGCTCGGTGTCGTACTCTCCGCCCCTCTTCGTGGACTCCTGGTCGAGCAGGTCCAGGCCCATCAGGTCGGCGTCGGGCAGGCGCAGCACGATGCCGTCGTCGGCGTGCATGACCTGGGCGTCCATGCCGTACCGCTCGGAGAGCCGGGCGCCCAGCGCGAGGGCCCAGGGGGCGTGGACCTGGGCGCCGAAGGGGGAGTGCACGACCACGCGCCAGTCGCCCAACTCGTCGCGGAACCGCTCGACGACGATCGTGCGGTCGTCCGGGATGTGTCCGCATGCCTCGCGCTGTTCGGCGAGGTAGGAGAGAACGTTGTCCGCGGCCCAGGTGTCCAGTCCGGCGGCGAGCAGCCTGAGCCGGGCGTCGTCCTTGGGGAGTGATCCGACCTCGCGGAGGAACGCGCCGACCGCGCGGCCCAGTTCGAGCGGGCGGCCGAGCTGGTCGCCCTTCCAGAAGGGGAGCCTGCCGGGGACTCCAGGGGCGGGCGAGACCAGAACACGGTCGCGGGTGATGTCCTCGATGCGCCAGGAACTCGTGCCGAGGGTGAAGACATCGCCGATGCGGGACTCGTAGACCATCTCCTCGTCGAGCTCGCCGACCCGGCCGCCGCCTTTCTTGGGGTCGGCGCCCGCGAGGAAGACTCCGAAGAGCCCGCGGTCGGGGATGGTGCCCCCGGAGGTGACGGCGAGCCGCTGTGCGCCGGGGCGCCCGGTGACCGTACCGGCGACGCGGTCCCAGACCACGCGGGGCCTGAGCTCCGCGAAGGCGTCGGACGGATAGCGGCCCGCGAGCATGTCGAGCACGGCAGTGAACGCCGACTCGGGGAGCGAGGCGAAGGGAGCCGCCCGGCGGACCGTGGCGAGCAGATCGTCGACCTGCCAGGTGTCGAGCGCGGTCATGGCGACGAGCTGCTGGGCCAGTACATCCAAGGGGTTGGCGGGGACCCTGAGGGACTCGATGGAGCCGGTGCGCATCCGCTCGGTGACCACCGCCGCCTGGACGAGGTCGCCGCGGTACTTGGGGAAGACGACGCCTGTGGAGACCGCGCCCACCTGGTGGCCCGCACGGCCCACGCGCTGCAGGCCGGAGGCCACGGACGGCGGGGACTCGACCTGGACGACCAGGTCCACCGCGCCCATGTCGATGCCGAGTTCGAGGCTGGAGGTGGCGACCACGGCGGGGAGGCGGCCCGCCTTCAGGTCCTCCTCGACGAGCGCTCGCTGCTCCTTGGAGACCGAGCCGTGGTGGGCGCGCGCGATGACGGCAGGTGCACCCTGGGCGGCGCCCGAGCCGCCCATCAGCTGGGCCGGGGCGTGGGCCTCCTCCAGGGGCGCGCCGGTCGCCCTCTCGTACGCGATCTCGTTGAGCCGGTTGCACAGGCGCTCGGCCAGGCGGCGGGAGTTGGCGAAAACGATGGTCGAGCGGTGGGACTGGACGAGATCGGTGATCCGCTCCTCGACGTGCGGCCAGATGGAGGGCTTCTCGGCGCCCTCGTTGCCATCGGAGACCGGCGAGCCACCCAACTCGCCCAGGTCCTCAACCGGGACGACCACCGACAGGTCGAACTCCTTGCCGGACGGCGGCTGGACGATCTCCACCTTGCGCCGGGGCGAGAGATAGCGTGCGACCTCGTCCACCGGACGCACCGTCGCCGACAGGCCGATGCGGCGTGCGGGCTTGGGCAACAGTTCGTCGAGGCGCTCCAGGGTGAGCGCGAGATGAGCGCCGCGCTTGGTGCCCGCGACCGCGTGCACCTCGTCCAGGATCACCGTCTCGATGCCTGTCAGCGCGTCGCGCGTCGCCGAGGTCAGCATCAGGAACAGCGACTCGGGCGTCGTGATCAGGATGTCCGGCGGGCGCGTGGCCAGCGCTCGGCGCTCGGCCGGTGGGGTGTCGCCGGAGCGGATGCCCACCTTCACCTCCGGCTCGGGCAGCCCGAGGCGCACCGACTCCTGCCGGATGCCGGTCAGCGGGCTGCGCAGATTCCGCTCCACGTCGACCGCGAGGGCCTTGAGCGGTGAGACGTACAGCACCCGGCAGCGCTTTCTGGGGTCGGCCGGTGGTGGGGTCGAGGCCAGTTGGTCGAGCGCGGCCAGGAACGCGGCGAGCGTTTTGCCGGAGCCGGTCGGGGCGACCACCAGCACGTCCGAGCCCTCGCCGATGGCCCGCCACGCCTCGGCCTGGGCCGCGGTGGGCGCGGAGAAGGCCCCCGTGAACCAGCCGCGGGTCGCGGGGGAGAAGCCGTTGAGTGCTCGGTGTGCGGAGCTGACCATGCGTCCATCCTGCACCCGGCCACTGACAATTGCCCTGACCTGCGGAAATGTGGCCGCAGGGCTCCTCGCCGCAGTGTTGGGGACGACGTCGCCGACGGCGTGGGCCGTCCTCGTACCTGGCGCAGAATGGGGGCATGGCAGGTTCGACGGAGCGGGCGCGGCACTGGCAGTACGCGGAACTGCCCGGTGTCGATCTGCTGCGTGCTCGCTTCGTCGAGAAGATCTTCGTGCGGCACACGCACGAGAACTTCGTCATCGCCGCCATCTCCCACGGGGTGGAGGTCTTCCACCACGGTGGCGGCGACCAGTACGCAGGCCCGGGCGCCCTCGCGCTGGTCAACCCCGACACCCCGCACACGGGCCGGGCGGGCGTCCCCGAGGGCTGGCGGTACGGGGCGGTGTACCCGTCGCCGGAGCTGGTGGCCGAGATCGCCGCCGAGACCACCACGATCCGTGGCACTCCCGGATTCAGCAGCCCGGTGCTCGACGACGCGCACGCCGCGGGGCTGGTCCACGAAGTGCTCCGCGCCGCCGAGGAGGGCAACGCGCTCGCCGCCGACACGCTGCTGCGGGTCGCCGTGACCCGGCTGCTGCGACTGAACGGAGGCCCGCTGCCGCAGCGAGCCGTGCACACCGCGGGCGCCCGGATCGCCGTACGCGCGCGTGCGGTGCTGGAGGAGCGGATGGCCGAGCCCCCGACCCTGGAACGGCTCGCGGCCGACTTCGGCACCAGCCCGTTCGCGCTGCTGCGCGCCTTCCGGGACACCTACGGCATGCCGCCGCACACTTGGCTGACGGACGCCCGTGTACGACGGGCTCGCCACCTCCTGGACGCCGGTAGTGCGCCCGCCGAGGCGGCCGTCGCCGTCGGCTTCACCGACCAGCCGCATCTCAACCGTCACTTCTCCCGGATCGTGGGCGTGCCCCCGGGCGCCTACCAGCGCGAGCGCAAGAACGTACAAGACGCCGACGGGCGGCCAGACCTACCGTCCAGGGCGTGGCAGAACAGACAGCACTCGCAGACATAGGCAGTGAAGACACCGGAAAACCCGACGCCGCCGTCGTCCGGGACGCCCTGGGAGTCGGGATCGCCGTCGGGCTGTCCGGCTTCGCCTTCGGGGTGACCTCGGCCGGCAGCGGGCTCACGGTGCTGCAGACCTGCGCGCTCAGCTTCCTGGTGTTCACCGGGGCCTCGCAGTTCGCGCTCGTGGGCGCGCTCGCGGCCGGGGGCAACCCGCTCACAGCGGCGGCGGGCGCGTTCTTCCTCGGTGTACGCAACGCCTTCTACGGCCTGCGTCTGTCGCAGCTGCTGGCCCTCCCGCGCGCGGTGCGCCCGTTCGCCGCGCAGTGGGTCATCGACGAGACCACGGCCGTGGCGCTCGCCCAGCCCACCCGCCGCAGCGTCCGCATCGGCTTCACCGTCACCGGACTCACCCTCTACGTGCTGTGGAACCTCACCACGCTGCTCGGCGCCGTCGGGGCCGAGGCCATCGGCGACACCGACGCCTGGGGGCTGGACGCGGCCGGGCCCGCGGTGTTCCTGGCGTTGCTCGCGCCGATGCTGAAGACCACCACGGAGCGTGCGGTGGCCGGTGTCGCGGTTCTTCTGGGACTCGGTCTGCTGCCCGTGCTGCCCGCCGGAGTCCCCGTGCTGGCGGCCGCGCTGGCCGCTCCCGCCGCCCTCTACCTGGAGGGGCGCCGTAGCCCGAGGACCTCCGGCGATCTGAAGACCGCCGATGAGCTGAAGACCGCCAACGACGCACCAAGGGAAGACCGTTGAACATCTGGATCGCGATCGGCGCGACCGCCGTCGGCTGTTATGCCGTGAAGCTCATCGGGCTGGCGGTTCCCGTCGGCGTCCTGGAGCGACCGTTCGTCAAGCGCCTCGCCGCCCTGCTCCCCGTTGCCCTTCTGGCCGCCCTCACGGCCCAGCAGACCTTCGCCGACGGGCGCGTCCTGGTCGTGGACGCGAAGGTCGCGGGACTCGCCGCGGCCGCCGTCGCACTGATCCTTCGCGCCCCCTTCCTGCTCGTGGTCGGCGCGGCCGTGGTCGTGACAGCGGGGGTACGGGCGATGACGGGCTGACGCCCTGGGCACGTCCGTCGGCGATCCGCGCACGCGCCCCTGGGGTCAGTCGATGGGCCGCCCGTACGCCCGTAGTGTGCGCAGCGCCTCGATCGTCACCATGGGGCGGCATTCAAGGGCGGTGCCCGGTGCCCATGGACGCCAGCGGATCGGCCAGCCGCCGTCCTCCTGCTGCTCGTTTGCCAGGAAGTCGAGCGAGCGCGCCATCTCCTCGTCGGTGAACCACGCGCGTGCGAGTGAGCCCGGGGCCTTCGCGTAGTCGGAGGGAAAGTGGCGCTCGCCCGGCGCGTAACCGGGCGCTACCGGGAACGCTTCGAGGTGCTCCGGATCCAGGACCGCGAGGCGGTGTTCGCGCACCAGACGGCCCAGCCGGTCGGCGGCGGCCTGCGCGCGCGGGCGGTCGGGAGCGGAGTCCAGGAAGGCCACGGCCGCCTCGATCTCGTACGGATGGGACTTCTCCAGGGACTCGACCGCCTGCCAGCAGAAGTCCGTGGCCCGGAACAGCCAGGCGTGCCACACCTCGTTGCGGTGCAGCAGACCCACCGCGGGTCCAGTGGCGAGGAGTTCGCTCGGCGGGTCGTCGACGACAGGCATGAAGGGAGCGTGTGGATAGCCGCGCTGGCTGGGATGGATCGCCGGCAGCGCGCCGTCCGGCGTGGACACGGAGGTCAGATAGCGGCATACGCGCTCCACGCGCTGTCCGCCGCAGCGCCCGATCGAGTCGAGGACGCGCAGTGCGTGCCCGGTGTGCAGCGGCTGGCTGACCGGGCCGCGCAGATCGGGCTCGAGCGCGTGACCGTACCCCCCGTCGTCGTTGCGGTAGGCGGTCAGCGCGGTCTCCACCGCTTCGGCGTCGCCGTCCAGAAAGTGATACGCGAAGCGGCGCTGTTCCAGCACTCGCGCGGTGAGCCAGATGAAGTGCTCGGCGCGCGCGAGCGGGGTGTGCGCCGAGGGCGTCGGGGGGAGTGGGGATGCTCCTGGTTCGGCCATGTGTCAGACCGTAGGACGGAAAGCGGTCTCGACGAGCGGTCCCGGTCGGTGCCCACTCTCAGGAGCGGGATACTGGGGTCATGCGGTTGACGGTCTTCTGGCAGCGGATGGCGGATCACTTCGGTGCGGGGTACGCCGACACCTTCGCGCGCGATCACGTGATGACGGAACTCGGCGGGCGGACCGTGCACGAGGCGCTGAATGCCGGCTGGGAGGCCAAGGACGTGTGGCGCGTGGTGTGCACGACCATGAACGTTCCGTACGAAAACCGCTGACAGGCCAAGAAGATCCGGCCCAGGGCACCGATTGTCGGTGGTGTGGGCGAGACTTGCACCGTGGCCCCGACAGACGAGACCGCGCAGGTCGACCAGCAAGCATCACCGTCCGGCACGACGCCGCCCACCCCGCCTCCGGGCGGGGACGCCGACGCGCAGGGCGGGCGCATGCCGCGCTGGCTGCCGCGCGCCATGGTGCTCGCGCTCACGCTCATCGCCGTGTTCCAGCTGGGCAGTTGGGCGTTCCACCAGCTGATCGGGCTGTTGATCAACATTCTCATCGCGTTCTTCCTGGCGCTCGCCATCGAGCCCGCGGTGAGCTGGATGGCCTCGCGCGGTATGCGCCGGGGGCTGGCCACCTTCCTCATGTTCTTCGGCCTGCTGATCGCGAGCGCCGGATTCATCACGCTGCTCGGCTCGATGCTCGCGGGCCAGCTCGTCAAGATGGTCGAGGGCTTTCCCGAGTACCTCGACTCGGTCATCAACTGGATCAACACGACCTTCCACACTGACGTGAGACGGGTGGACGTCCAGGACAGCCTGGTCCACTCCGACTGGCTGCGGAAGTACGTGCAGAACAGCGCGACCGGCGTCCTGGACGTGTCCGCGCAGGTGCTGGGCGGTCTCTTCAAGCTGCTGACGATCACGCTGTTCTCGTTCTACTTCGCCGCCGACGGACCCCGACTACGGCGCGCCCTGTGCTCCGTGCTGCCGCCCGCCCGCCAGGCTGAGGTGCTGCGCGCGTGGGAGATCGCCGTCGACAAGACCGGCGGCTATCTCTACTCGCGCGGCCTGATGGCGCTGATCTCCGGCATGGCGCACTACATCCTGCTGGAGTCGCTGGGCGTGCCCTACGCGCCCGTGCTCGCCGTCTGGGTAGGCCTGGTCTCGCAGTTCATCCCCACCATCGGCACGTATCTCGCGGGCGCCCTGCCGATGCTGATCGCCTTCACGGTCGACCCCTGGTACGCACTGTGGGTGCTGATCTTCGTCGTGATATATCAGCAGTTCGAGAACTATGTGCTGCAGCCGAAGCTGACCGCCAAGACCGTGGACATCCATCCCGCCGTCGCTTTCGGTTCGGTCGTCGCGGGCACCGCGCTCCTCGGCGCCGTCGGCGCCCTGATAGCCATCCCCGCGGTCGCCACGCTGCAGGCGTTCCTGGGGGCGTATGTGAAGCGGTACGACGTCACGGACGACCCCCGGGTGCACGGACACCGGACCAGGGTCTCGCGCTCCCTCTTCGCGCGCCTGCGAGGGCTGTTCAGCAGATGAGGATCGCTGTGTGAGCGCCGCCCACAGCCCGGCGGCCAGGACCGACGCCGTGTAGCAGCCGACTGCGGTGTACATGACGTGCTGTCGTGTTCGGCTGCTCCATGACGTGCGCGACAGAAGCCAGGCCGGCGCGGGCAGGACCAGGCCGGCGTGCAGGCTCACAAGTTTCCTTCGGTGTCCGTAGCGATGTGTCATCCGTCGTGTTGTGTGTCCGGTACCAGGCGAGAACATCGGACCCCACCGTCTTCCGGACGTCCGGATCAGGCATCGCGGGGTGTGTCGCACCCCTGGCGGGCTATGTGACGCACCTCTCGTGGGCGGGTGTGCCGCATCCCCGTCCTACCGGGGCGCGGACCTGGGATCCGGCCGTTGCCAGACCGCGAACGTAGGCTCGTAGGTGCCGCATGGTGCGCTTGACACCAAAATCGAACATCCATTCTTATGGAATCTCCGGCGGAGTTCTCGACGGGATTTCGTCGGGGTTTTCATGGAGATGTGCCCGAGTTATCCACAGGCCGGACGGGCGTCGGGGCGCATTGTCAGTGGCAGGCGTTAGCGTCTTTGACGTGAAGCGATCGACTCAAGCAAACCGGGTGGAACCCATGGCAGGTACTGACCGCGAGAAGGCGCTCGACGCCGCGCTCGCACAGATTGAACGGCAATTCGGCAAGGGCGCGGTGATGCGCCTGGGCGAACGGCCGAATGAGCCCATCGAGGTCATCCCCACCGGGTCGACTGCCCTCGACGTCGCCCTCGGTGTCGGCGGCCTGCCGCGCGGCCGAGTGGTGGAGGTGTACGGCCCGGAGTCCTCCGGTAAGACGACGCTGACGCTGCACGCGGTGGCGAATGCGCAGAAGGCCGGCGGCCAGGTGGCCTTCGTGGACGCCGAGCACGCCCTCGACCCCGAGTACGCGAAGAAGCTCGGCGTCGATATCGACAACCTGATCCTGTCCCAGCCGGACAACGGCGAGCAGGCGCTGGAAATCGTGGACATGCTCGTCCGATCCGGCGCGCTCGACCTGATCGTCATCGACTCCGTCGCCGCCCTGGTGCCGCGCGCGGAGATCGAGGGCGAGATGGGCGACTCGCACGTGGGCCTGCAGGCCCGTCTGATGAGCCAGGCACTGCGGAAGATCACCAGCGCGCTCAACCAGTCGAAGACCACCGCGATCTTCATCAACCAGCTCCGCGAGAAGATCGGCGTGATGTTCGGCTCCCCGGAGACCACGACGGGTGGCCGGGCGCTGAAGTTCTACGCCTCGGTGCGGCTCGACATCCGGCGCATCGAGACGCTGAAGGACGGCACCGACGCGGTCGGTAACCGCACCCGCGTCAAGGTCGTCAAGAACAAGGTCGCGCCTCCCTTCAAGCAGGCCGAGTTCGACATCCTCTACGGCCAGGGCATCAGCCGCGAGGGCGGTCTGATCGACATGGGCGTGGAGAACGGCTTCGTCCGCAAGGCCGGTGCCTGGTACACGTACGAGGGCGACCAGCTCGGCCAGGGCAAGGAGAACGCGCGCAACTTCCTGAAGGACAACCCCGACCTCGCCAACGAGATCGAGAAGAAGATCAAGGAGAAGCTGGGCGTCGGTGTGAAGCCGCAGGAGCCCACCGCCGAGCCGGGCGCGGACGCGGCGGTCTCGACCGCCCCGGACGATGCCGCGAAGACGGTGCCCGCTCCCGCGGCCAAGGCCACCAAGTCCAAGGCCGCGGCGGCCAAGAGCTAGCCCATGACGCGACGAACCGACTGGGCCGAGTACGCCTACCCCGTTGCCTTGGAGGGGCAGGGGTACGGGGAGGACGGCGGCTCGGCCAGAGACGGTGGAGGATCGCACGGCGGGGTCGAGACGCCCGGAGATCGGGCGTACGGAGGCCGGGCCGGCGAGATGTACGGAGCCGAGGGGCTTTACGGCGGAGATCCGGACGGCCATGGTTCGGACGGCGATCGTTCGCCGAGCGGCGGCTCACTCGGTCGTGTCGGCCCGCATGGCGGCAGTGACAGCCTGACGCGCGACGGTGACGGCCTGGCGGGCGGTCACAGTTCGCCGAGTCGTGATTCGCGCCGTGGCGGTGGCGGTCGGAGCGGCGACGGAGGGCCGCGTGGACGAGGGCGTCGGAGACGTGGCGGTTTCGGCGAGCCGTCCGGTGCCCCACAGGACGGAGGCGCTCCTTCCTCGTCGAGGGCCGGGGAGGGGGAGCCCCCGGCGGACCCGGCTGAGCGGGCGCGGGCGATCTGTCTGCGCCTGCTCACCGGGACCCCGCGCACGCGCAAGCAGCTCGCGGACGCACTGCGTAAGCGCGAGATCCCCGACGATGTGGCGGACGAGGTGCTGTCACGGTTCGAGGAGGTCGGCCTGATCAACGACGGCGCTTTCGCCGACGCCTGGGTGGAGTCCCGGCACCACGGCCGGGGTCTGGCCCGGCGGGCACTCGCGCAAGAACTGCGGACCAAGGGCGTCGACTCGACGCTGATCGACGAGGCCGTCGGGCAGCTCGACTCCGAGCAGGAGGAGGCGACAGCGCGCGAGCTCGTGGCGCGCAAGCTGCGGGCCACGCGTGGCCTCGACCGTGACAAGCGGCTGCGGCGCCTCGCAGGCATGCTTGCCCGCAAGGGCTATTCCGAGGGCATGGCCTTGCGAGTGGTCCGCCAAGCCCTGGAGGAAGAGGGCGAGGACACGGAGGGGCTCGGGGACGAGGGTTTTTGACCTCACGGGGTTCCCCGCCGGGGGTTTCTGGCCGGGGCCCATGAGTTCTCAGCAGAGGGTTTCTGGCTCCGAGGGTTCACGGCAGGGGGTGCCCCGGCGAGCGTTGCTGCGTCGGCTCTCCTGGGGATGCCCCAGGGCCGACGGTTGCGTCCGGCGGCGAGGGACGGGCCGATCTCGGCGTCCTGAACACGGGGCCGAGTGGAGGCGCCGACCGCGCTCAGGGCACGCACGCATGCTCGAGCCCAGGAGCGACGCATGTCCGGGCCCGCGCGCCATGTGTGTCCGGGGCTCAGGAGCGAGTGTCCGAGCCCCGGCGGCACCGTCCAACTCCCCATCGCTGAGGTGGGGTCTGGAGCTGCTGACGCTGGAGTGTGCTCAAGGTTGTTCTGGTGAGCGGGAGCGAGTGCCGGTGGTCTTGCTTGTGCCGTGCGTCTCGGCGATAGCGTCGGCCCTGCGGCGCGGGAACTGATGTTCTTGCGTCGAATAGGTGACCTTTCCGGGCGGTGCTCGTTGGATGCGGCAACGGGATCTTCGGGGTGGGTCAGGGCGGGGGTGAAGGGTGGGCGGTCTGAGGAAGGTGGCGGAGCCGTTCGTCGTCTCCGGTCCGAGTGGTGTGGCGGTCCGTGCCCGGCTGGGGCAGCTGACACCCGGGGATGAGAAAGTGCTGCGCCTGGTCGGCGCGCACCTGGGGGCACTGGCCTCGAAGGACCTCAAGACGCGCTGCCAGGCTGGCCTTCAACATTCCGCCGACGCGTGGGCGGTCCGCAAACGGGAGCTCACGGCGGTGTCGTCGTCGCGCTGGGCGGGCAGCATCACCAAGGCGTCGCACGACCAGTGGGCGCTGGCCCGCCGCTGCCAACTCACGCACATCCAGTCCCTGGAAGCGGGCATCCGCACCATCGAGCACCGGCTGTCCCTGCCCCTCGGACAGAAGGGATCCAAGCGGGCACCCGGGGGTTACCGGTCCCGGCAGGAGTGGCATGCCAAGGCTCGTCGTCTGCACGTGCTTCAGGACCGGCTGGCCGCTGAGCGGGCCGACCGCGAAGCCGGACTCGTGCACGTCGTGCGCGGCGGCAAGCAGCTGGCCCGCACCCGGCTCCATCTCGACGCCGCGCAGCTCACCGAGGCGCACTGGCATCGGCGTTGGGAAACGGAGCGCTGGTTCTGCCAGGCCGACGGCGAGTCGGGGAAGCGCTATGGCAACGAGACCATCCGCGTCAGCCCGGAGGGCGAGGTGAGCATCAAGCTCCCCGCACCAATGGCGCATCCGGCGAACGCCCCGCACGGCCGGTACGTACTCGCGTCCGGGGTGCGGTTTGCGCACCGGGGTGCCGAGTGGGCGGACCGCGTCGAGGCCAACCGGGCGATCGCCTACCGCATCCACCTGGACGTGGGCCGGGACCGCTGGTATCTGACCGCGTCTTGGCAGATCCCGCCCACCCAGACCATCCCGCTCGAGGCCGCACTCACCGATGGTGTGATCGGTGTCGACATGAACGCCGACCACCTCGCCGCCCGACGCTTGGATGTCCACGGCAACCCGACCGGCACCCCGCGCCGCTTCCTCTACGACCTGTCCGGCACCCGCCAGCACCGCGACGCCCAGGTGCGGCACGCCCTGACCCGGCTGCTGCACTGGGCCCGGGCCTGCGGCGTGAAGGCCATCGCGGTCGAGGACCTGGACTTCACCGTGGAGAAGACCCGCGAGAAACACGGACGCAAAAAGCGGTTCCGCCAGCTCATCTCCGGCATGCCCACCGGCAGGCTCCGCGCCCGGCTGACCTCGATGGCCGACCACACCGGCATCGCGATCATCGCTGTGGACCCGGCCTACACCAGCCGCTGGGGCGCCCGGCACTGGCAAAAGCCCCTCACTGGCAACAACCGCAAGACCACTCGCCACGACGCAGCCGCCGTGGCGATCGGAAGGCGCGCCCAGGGACACCCGATCCGGCGACGGACGACACCGCCCCCTGCTCACCGGAGCGATGAGCAGGGGCATCGGACCGTCCAGGCCCGACCGGAGGTTCCTGGGCGTGAGGAAACCCGCCCCCGTATCCCCGGACCACGGACACGATCCGCCGGCGCCGGACGCGGAGCGAACGCGGGGGACCAGTGTGCCCAACACCGTTCGGGGCACGCGGCTGAGCACGGGTCCTGGCAACAGGACTCACTCCCGCTCAGTCTGTAGGTACGGTTAACCCCCGGTTGAAGACGCCGGACCGCCGCAATGCACAAGTACCTGTGCACAGACGACTGTGTACGCATGGCACAGGAACCCGGCGCGACAGACCTCCCGGTGAGGCGAACCGCGGAGACGACCTCGCACACCCCCACCGAGCTCTCCGACCTCGCCACGCTCAAGGCCCTCGCGCAGCCCCGTCGGCAGCGTGTGCTTCAGCACCTCACCGTGCACGGCCCCGCCACCTCGGCGACGCTGGCCCGGGCACTCGGGCTCAACACCGGAGCCACCAGTTACCACCTGCGCGAGCTCGCGCGGTACGGCCTCGTGGAAGAACTGGCGGAGCAGGCCAAGGAAAGCGGCCACGGCCGGGAACGCTGGTGGCGGGCCGTCCCCGGCGACCGGCGCTTCCCGCCGCGCAGCCGCCAGAGCCCCGAGATGCGGCTCGTCATGGACGAGCTGAACCACCACGCGTACGCCGCCGACCTCGAACTCTTCGAGCAGATGCAGCTGTAGACGCAGCTTCAGGGGGCCGCGGACGGTGACCCTTGGTCCGACGCCTTCCCTTACTCGCGCGGAAGCATCCGGCTGACCCTCCCCGAACTCCGCGCGTTCTTCGAGGAGTACATCGCGCTGATCAACCGCTTCAAGCGCCCCGAGGCCGACACCCCGCCCGGCGCCCGCACCGTGCTCACCCGGTTCCTCGCCTTCCCGGCCCCTGACGCCACGCCCGGAAGCAACCCGGCGCCCGACGACACCGATGAACTGCGCGGCGACACCGACGAACACACCGACGAATTGCCCCACGACGCCAAGGGGCTGCCCCATGGCGGACCTTCCCACAACGCAACGGAGAGCGGCCCCTCATGATGCTGCGTTATGCCCTGCAGACCGTCCGAGCCCGCAAAGGCGGCTTCCTGGGCGCCTTCCTCGCCCTGATGTGCGCGGCCGCTCTGATCACCGCCTGCGGCACCCTCCTCGAAACGGGCCTGCGTGGCACGATCGCCACCGAGCGGTATGCCGCGACCCCCGTGGTGGTCTCCGCCGACCAGAACGTTCACCAGACCACCGTCAAGCACAAGAAGGGCAAGACCAAGGTCAAACACAAGGCCAAGCCGATCGCCGAACGGGCCTGGCTCCCCGACGACCTCGCCGCCAAGCTCCGCCGGGCGCCCGGAGTGCGCGAAGTCATCCCCGAACTGACCTTTCTGGCCGAGCCGTTGACACCCGGGGGAACCGTCGACAAGGACCGGCCCGGCTATGGCCATGCCTGGGACTCCGCCGCGCTGACCCCGTACACGCTCACCGCAGGCGTCGCGCCCAAGGACGACGGCGATCTTGTCGTCGACCGTTACCTCGCCGAACGCGCCCACCTGAAGACGGGCGACCGCCTCACCGTTCAGTCGACGCAGAGCCCGCGCACCTACCGCGTGACCGGAATCGCCGCGCCCGCCCAGGACATGCGCCACCAGACCTCCCTCTTCTTCTCCACCCAGGAGGCCCGTCGCCTCGCCGCCCACCCCGGACAGGTCACCGCATTCGGGGTGCTGCCCGCCGAGGGGACGGACACGGCCGGGCTCAAGCAGGCCGTCGCCAAGGCATTGCACGGGACGACCGCGCAGGTCAGCGCCGGTGACGGCCGAGGACCGGTGGAGTTCCTGGACGCGGCCACCGCGCGTACGAAGCTGGTCAGCATGGGAGGCGCGATGGGCGGCACGTCCTTGCTCGTGGCCGTCCTCGTGGTCGTCGGCACCTTCGCGCTGTCCGTGCAGCAGCGCCATCGCGAACTCGCCCTGCTGCGCGCCATCGCCGCGACATCGGGCCAGATACGCAAACTCCTCGGCCGTGAGGCGCTGATCGTCGGGGCGGCCGCCGGCATGACAGGGGCGCTCGCCGGGCTGCCGCTGGGCAGTTGGCTGCACAGCCGGTTCGTGGCCATGGGCGCCGTCCCAGCCACGCTTCAGCACACCGTCAGCGTCTTCCCGCTGTTCGCGGCGGTCTCCGCGACGCTCCTCGGAGCCTGGGCCGCCGCGCGTATCTCGTCCCGCCGGATCGCCCGGATTCGCCCGGCCGAGGCGCTCACCGAAGCCAGGGCCGAACGCATCCGTCCGGCCTGGGGACGGATCCTCGCGGGTCTCGTCCTGCTCGCCGGTGGCGCCGTCCTCGTCGCCGTGCTCAGCGTCCTGCGCACCGAGCCCGCCTCAACCCCGGTGACCTTCCTGGCCGTCGTGGTCCTCGCCGCAGCGGTCGCGCTGCTCGGCCCGCTGCTGGTCGGGGCAGCCGCTGCCGTCCTCGGGGGTCCGCTGCGGCTGATCGGTCCCGGAGGTCGGCTGGCGCGCGCCAACCTGCGCGGGCATGCCGCCCGGATGGCTTCCGTCGTCACTCCCCTCACCCTTCTCATCGGCATGACCTGCACGGTTCTCTTCGTCCAGCCGACCCTGGGCAACGCGGCCCGGGCCCAGGCCCGCGAGGGCGTCCGCGCCGACTGGGTGCTGGCCGCCCAGGGCCCCGGCGTACCGGCCGAGGCCGCACGGCAGCTGCGTACGCACCACGACACCGCCACCGAAGTGGTCCGTACGACCGTCCGCGTGGGCCTCGACAAATACGCGGCCCAGGGCGTCACGCCCCGGGGCCTCACCCGCACCTGGGACCCGGACGTCACGGCCGGCTCCCTGGAGAGGCTCGCCGAAGACACCGTCGCCATCAGTGAACTGGCCGCCGACCAACTCCACCTGAAGCCCGGCAGCACCCTGAAGCTCACGCTCGGCGACGGCACGCCCGCCACACTCACCGTCGTCGCCGTCTATGCCAAGGGCCTCGGCTTCGGCGATCTCACCTTCTCCCACGACCTGGTCGCACGCCATGTGGACAACCCACTCGCCTTCACCGTCCTTGTCAGTACCACCCGTACACAGACAGAACTCGCGGCTACCCTCCGTGAGTTCCCGGGCGTCCACGTCCTCGCGCCGGCCACAGCCGACTCGATCCAGGCGGAACGGCAGCAGGCGAACGCCGAGGTCAACTACCTCGCCATGGGGCTGGTCCTGGCCTTCACCGCCATCGCCGTCGTCAACACGCTGGCCATGTCGGTCTCGGAGCGGGTCCGCGAGTTCGCGCTGCTCCGCCTCGCCGGGGCGACCCGTCGACAGGTGCTCGGAATGCTGCGCACGGAGGCGCTCTCGGTCCTCCTGCTCGCGACCGCGCTCGGCAGCGGAATCGCACTCGCCGTCCTGACCGCCTTCAGCGTCGGCATGACGGGAAGCGCGGCTCCGTCGGTCACGCCCCTGGTGTACGGCACCGTGGTCGCGACGGCCGGCCTGCTCGCCCTCGTTGCCACCGCACTGCCGGGCAGGGTGGCCTTGAGGGTGCGCCCCGTCACGGCGGCCACGGCCAAGGAGTGAGGGTCAGTGCGTAAGCGGTAAGGGCCGATACGCAAGAGTGGGCGCCCCTTACAACAGGGGGCGCCCACCCTCGCGTACTTACTGGACGGTCACCGGGAACCCCGCCGCCTTCCACGCCTGGAATCCTCCGACCAGGTCGGTCGCCCGGTGCAGCCCCAACTGCTGCAGGGACACGGCCGCGAGGCTGGACGCGTATCCCTCGTTGCAGATCACCACGACCCTGAGATCGTGGCTCGTGGCCTCGGGGGAGCGGTGGCTGCCCTGCGGGTCGAGCCGCCACTCCAGTTCGTTGCGCTCGACGACGAGGGCGCCGGGGATCAGCCCGTCGCGCTCGCGCAGGGCGGCGTACCGGATGTCGACCAGAAGGGCTTCGCCCGACTGTGCGGCTTCGTACGCCTCCGTGGCCTCCACCCGGTCGAGGCCCTCGCGGACCCGTTCCAGCAACTCGTCGATTCCCACTGGGCGTCGGCTGCTCACTGCCAGTCCTCCGGACGCTCGACCTGCTCGAGGCGCAGCACCTGCCCCGTACGGCTGTAGCGACGGATCCGGGGCAGGGGCGGGTAGTACGCGTGGACGGAGATCGCGTGCTCCTCGGTGGACTCGTTGAGCACCTCGTGCACATGGTGGCGGCCGAAGGAGCGGCCCTTGCCGGCAGACAGTCGCCGTTCGCGGTCGACGTCCTCGGTGAGTTCGAGGGTCTTCCAGCCGTCGGTGGGCAGTCGAGCGGCGAGCGAGTACTCCTTGAGTTCGCCCGACGCGGTGAGGAAGGCGCCGACCGAGTCCGCGTGGTCGTGCCAGCCGGTTCCCGTGCCGGGCGGCCAGCCGATGAGCCAGGCCTCACTGCCGCCGGGACCCTCGAGGCGTACCCAGGTACGGCCCTCGGGGTCGAGCGGGAGCGAGGCGATCAGCTCGGTGTCGGCGGCCGTACGGCGCACGAAGTCGAGCAGATCGGCCTGCGTGGGGGCCTGAACCGGCGCGGAGAGGGAAGCGGGGAGGGAAGGGGAGGAGGGGGACACAGACACGGGTACCGTCCTGAGCGTTCGCGTGGGAGCGTGCGGCAGCGGATGAGCGGCGCGCGCGGAGGAAAGAAATGCGAATTCAGCAGGACGGACGACACAGGCAGCCTGGATAGCGGACGAGGTCCAAATGGACCTTCCGCCACAGGTGCACACAAGTGTCGGTCACGATCCGGAGTAGACCATGCCGGTGCAGGCCGGTCAACTGGCAGTCACTATATGGACCACACGGTGACCGAGCAGGCACCAGGCGGTCCGACGGCCCGAAGGTCACTGTGGATCAGCGAATGGATCAGTGAATCAGCGGATCAGTGGGCCGGTGGGCCATTGGGTCAGCTGGTACTCGCCGCGGCCTCCTCCTTCTCCGCTCGCGCCCGCTCCGCCTGCGCGGGGCCGCCCAAGGTCGCCTCGGCCGCCGCGTAGAGGTCGGCAGGGCGCACCCCGCTGAGCGCGGTGACCAGGTGGCCGTCGGGGCGGATCAGCAGCACGGTGTGCGGGGCGGCGCCCGGGTAGCTCTCCGCGACCAGGAGCTCGGCGGGATGCGGCAGCGCTGTCACGGCAGCCGCGAGCCGGGGCATGATCCCGGCCGTCACCCAGTGCTTCCGCTCCCACACGCCCGTACCCGGTGCGATCAGTACGACGAGCAGCACCCCGCGCCCGAGCCGTTCCCGCAGCCGTACGAACGAGCCGTCCTCCGCGGTCACCCGCACATCGGCGACCTGCGCACCGGGCGTCGTGTCCACAGGGGCCTGCGACTCGGCGTGCGGAGGCGCGAGCGGCGAATCGGTGTACGCCCCCGGCGCGCCCAGCGGGCCGCGCCCCAGATGACCGTCGGTGAGCAGCGCGTCGTGGCCGCGGGCCGATCCGGGGACGTACGAGCGCAGGCCTCCGCCGCCGCGCAGCAGCGGCAGCGCCTGGTCGGCGGCGCGCAGCCGGGCGGTGACGATGCCGCGCCGCTCCACCTGGTAGCTGTCGAGCAGCGCCTCGTGCGGGCCGTGGTGCCAGGCCAGCGCCAGCTTCCAGGCGAGGTTGTCGGCGTCCCGCAGACCTTCGTCCAGGCCCTGGGTGCCGAGCGCGCCGAGCAGATGCGCGGCGTCCCCGGCCAGGAAGACGCGGCCGACCCGCCACCGGCGGGCGAGGCGGTGGTGGACGGTGTGGACCCCGGTGTCGAGCAGTTCGTACGGAGGTGTGGACCCGCCGCTCCAGCCCGCGAGAGTTTCCCGGATGCGCGCCACCAGCAGGTCGGGTGTGACCAGGTCCTTGCCGGGCGGCAGCAGCCAGTCCAGCCGCCACACGTCCTCGGCGAGGGGACGTGCGGTCACCTCCCCGGCCGAGGGGCCCGACGCCCGCCACGGCGGCATCCGGTGCAACAACGCTTGGCCCGGCCAGGGAAGTTCCGTACGCAGCGCCGCCACGGCGTGTCGCTCGACGGCAGTACGTCCCGGGAAGCGGATGTCCTGGAGCTTGCGCACGGTCGAGCGCGGTCCGTCGCAGCCGACGAGGTAACTGCCGCGCCACCAGGTGCCCTTGGGGTCGCGGGTGTGCGCGGTGACGCCCGAGGTCTCCTGCTCGATCGAGTCGACGCGGCTGTGCACGGCGACCTTGATCAGCCGCTGGTGGGTGATGGCCTCGCGCAGGGCCGCGGTCAGCGTGTGCTGGGCGAGGTGCAGCGGGGCGGGCACGTCGGCGCCTTCGGAATCCTGCGCGCCGCCTCCCAAGCCGTGTGCGCCGCTTCCCGAGCCGTGCGCGGCACCCCCCGAGCCGTGCGCGTCAGCACCGAGCCCGCGACCGACGGTGTCGAGGCCGCGAGCCCCGGCATCCAGGCCCCGAGCGCCGGTGTCGGCCCCCTCCGCGTCGAACCCGATCTCGCGCATCACCTGCTTGCGCCGCATCGACCGCCATCCGGCCCAATGGAACCCGGCCTCGGAGAGGGGCAGTCCGGTCAGGCGCTCGACGAGCGCGGCCGTGTCCTCGCGCAGCACCACTGTCCGCGCGAGCCGCTGTTCGTCCTTGCTCGGCCCCTCGTCGAGGACCACGCAGGGTACTTCCTGGCGGGCCAGCGCCAGGGCGAGCGTGAGCCCCACGGGCCCCGCTCCGACGATGATCACCGGGTCCACGGCGCGCGGCCCCCTGCCCGGAGCGGTGTCCTGAGGGACGTAGGGGAACAGGCAGATGGGGCGGGGTGCGCGATCACAGAACGTATGCAACCCATTGCCAGTGCTTGCGTCAAGCGACGGGGGCAGTGGCGGTCACGCCACTGCCCCCGGTTGCTCATATCTCGTCAGTTCTTAGGCCAAAAAGCCCTCTTGATCAGAGCTTCTTGGTTACAGCTTCTTGGTCACGGCGTCTTGATCACGTCGGTGTGCTCGCCAGGAGCGGCGAGTTCGGCGACGGCATCCACGCCGACGACCGCACCGGTGGACTTCTTGCTGCGGCGCAGCCTGTTCTCCAGCCAGCTCGCGAAGCTGGTGAGGAGGAAGTTCAGCACGATGTAGATGACGGCCACCACGATGAAGCTCGCGACGACGTTGGCGTAGTTGGCCGCGAGCGTGCTGCGCGAGTTGAGCAGCTCGGTGAAGTTGAGCATCACGCCGCCCAGTGCGGTGTCCTTCACGATGACGACGAGCTGGCTGACGATGGCCGGCAGCATCACGGTGACGGCCTGCGGAAGCAGGATGCTCGACATCGTCTGACCCTTGCGCAGACCGACCGCGTAGGCGGCCTCCGTCTGGCCCTTGGGCAGCGCGAGGATGCCGGCCCGTACGACCTCGGCGAGGACCGAGGCGTTGTAGAGCACCAGGCCGGTGACGACCGCGTAGAGGGGCCGGTCCTCGCTGCTGATGTCCGTGGAGCGGACGTAGAACTCGAACGCGAACAGCATCATCAGCAGCACCGGGATCGACCGGAAGAACTCGACCACCGCAGCGGCCGGAATGCGGACCCACCGGTGGTCGGACAGGCGTGCGATGCCGAACAAGGCGCCCAGGGGAAGGGCGATGACCATGGCGAGTGCCGCGGCCTTCAGCGTGTTGCCGAGGCCAGGCAGCAGGTAGGTCGTCCAGGCCTGGGATGTGGTGAACGGCTCCCACAGGGCCCATTTCAGCTGTCCCTTGTTGTCCATCGTCCGCCAGATCCACCACAGGAACAGGGCGAGCAGGACGAAGAAGACCACAGAGAAGATCAGATTGCGCCGCTTGGCCCGGGGGCCTGGGGCGTCGTAGAGAACGGAGGTCACCGCTTCACCGCCAGTCGCTTGCTCAGCCAGCCGAGGAGGAGGCCGGTGGGCAGGGTCAGAACCACGAACCCGAACGCGAAGACGGCGCCGATGGCCAGCGTCTGGGCCTCGTTCTCGATCATCTTCTTCATCAGGCTGGCTGCTTCGGCCACGCTGATGGCGGCTGCCACCGTGGTGTTCTTGGTCAGTGCGATCAATACGTTGGCCAGCGGGGCGATGACCGAACGGAAGGCCTGCGGCAGCACGATGAGCCACAGTGTTTGGCTGAAGCTCAGCCCGATGGCGCGTGCCGCCTCCGCCTGCCCGACGGGCACGGTGTTGATGCCGGAGCGCAGCGACTCGCAGACGAAGGCCGCGTGGTAGGCGACGAGGCTGAGCACCGCCAGCCGGAAACCCTGGAGCGGGAAGTCGTCGGACGCTCCCATCGTCATGCCGAAGATGTCGGCGAGGCCGAGTGAGCTGAAGACGATGATGACCGTCAGGGGGATGTTCCGGACGATGTTCACATAGGCGGTGCCGAATCCGCGCATGAGCGGGACCGGGCTGACCCGCATTCCGGCCAGCAGGGTGCCCAGGACGAGGGAGCCGAGGGCGGAGAGGGCGGTGAGTTTCACCGTCATCCAGAACGCCGCTAGGACGTCGTAGCCTTCAAGAAAGTCGAACACGATCTCCCGCGCTTCCGGGTGTGTGGGGTACGTGAAGGACGCGGCGCGCCGCCGCCGTGATCGCGGCGGGCGGCGGCGTGCCTGCGAAGTCCTGCGTTACGTGCGGATCTCCGCGTCAGCTGACGATGTCGCCGATCTTCGGGGCGGGCTCGTTCTTGTAGTTCGCGGGACCGAAGTTCGCTTCGACAGCCTTCTGCCAGGAGCCGTCGCTGACCATCTTCTCCAGGGCGGTGTTGACGTCGTTCAGGGTCGTCGTGTCGCCCTTCTTGACGCCGATGCCGTAGTTCTCGTTGCTCAGCTTGAGTCCGGCGAGCTTGAACTGGCCCTTGTACTTGTCCTGGGCGGCGAAGCCCGCGAGGATCGAGTCGTCGGTGGTCAGCGCGTCCACGGAGCCGCTCTGCAGGCCGGCGAGGCACTCCGAGTAGCCTGCGTTCTCACGCAGGTTGGCCTTCGGGGCGATCTCCTCCTTGACGTTCTGTGCCGAGGTCGAGCCGACCACGGAGCAGAGGTTCTTGCCGTTGAGGTCGGTGCCCTTGGCGATGTCGGAGTCCGCCTTGACGAGCAGGTCCTGGTGGGCCAGCAGGTAGGGGCCGGCGAAGTCGACCTTCTGCTTGCGCTCGTCGTTGATCGAGTACGTCGCCGCGATGAGTTTCACGTCGCCGCGGGCGAGTGCGTTCTCACGGTCGGCGCTCTTGGTCTCGACGAACTCGATCTGGTCAGGCTTGTAGCCGAGTTCCTTGGCCACGTAGGTCGCCACGTCCACGTCGAAGCCGGAGAAGGAACCGTCGGGCTCCTTCAGACCGAGTCCGGGCTGGTCGTACTTGATGCCAATCTTGATCGTCTTGCTGTCGCCGGAGGCGGAGGAGTCGCTGTCGTTCTTGTCCTCGGAGCCGCACGCCGTGGCGGTGAGGGCGAGTGCGAGGACGGCGGCCGAGGCTGCGGTGACCTTGCGGAGCTTCATGGTGAACATCCTTTGAGTGGTGAAGAGATGCGGGTCTTCAGTGGTGACCTTCAGTGATGAAGAAATGAAGAGACGCGGGCCGTCAGTGGTGAAGGATCTTCGACAAGAAGTCCTTGGCGCGGTCACTGCGGGGATTGCTGAAGAACTGATCCGGCACGGCCTCTTCGACGATGCGGCCGTCGGCCATGAAGACCACCCGGTTGGCAGCCGAGCGAGCGAAGCCCATCTCATGGGTGACCACGACCATGGTCATGCCGTCGCGCGCGAGTTGCTGCATGACCTCGAGGACCTCGTTGATCATCTCGGGGTCGAGTGCCGAGGTCGGCTCGTCGAAGAGCATGACCTTGGGGTTCATCGCCAGCGCCCGCGCGATCGCGACCCGCTGCTGCTGGCCGCCCGACAACTGCGCGGGGTACTTGTCCGCCTGCGTGCCGACGCCCACGCGGTCGAGCAGTCCGCGGGCGTTCTCCTCCGCCACCTTCTTGTCGGTCTTGCGGACCTTGATCTGGCCCAGCATCACATTCTCGAGCACCGTCTTGTGCGCGAAGAGGTTGAAGGACTGGAAGACCATGCCCACATCGGCCCGCAGCCGGGCCAGTGCCTTGCCCTCATGGGGCAGCGGCTTGCCGTCGATCGTGATGTCGCCCGAATCGATCGTCTCCAGGCGGTTGATGGTGCGGCACAGGGTGGACTTCCCGGACCCGGAGGGCCCGATGACCACGACGACCTCGCCACGGGCGATCGTCAGGTCGATGTCCTGGAGCACGTGCAACGCGCCGAAGTGCTTGTTGACGCTCTTCAGGACGACCAGGTCCTCGGTCGCGGCCACGGCATCCTTGGCCACCGATACTTCGGTCATCGCTCTTGGGCTCCGTCCTCCTCGGTTTCGGAGGACAGTAGTGAGCCGCTACGACCAACGTCATTACATCTGAGGGTAACTTGAGCATCACGATCCGGTAGCAACCGGACATGAGTCGTAGCACTCGTACGCAACCGCGTACCGGCTGGGTAACGGAAGCCCTCCGCAACCCGAAGTCCCTTGACGCCGTCCTTGTCCATCGGCGTGACTTCCATGGTGCACGCGCGCGTGCCTGCGTTCTACAAGCCGAAACGGTATGACCGATGAACCGGAGGGGGCCGGAATGAGACTGCTCCTCGTCGAGGACGACAACCATGTCGCCGCCGCCCTGTCCGCGGTGCTGGCGCGACACGGCTTCGACGTCACGCATGCCCGCAGCGGCGAGGAGGCCTTGCAGGCGCTGGTCCCGGAGAGCGACGGCTTCGGCGTCGTCCTGCTCGACCTGGGCCTGCCCGACCAGGACGGCTACGAGGTCTGCGGCAAGATCCGCAAGCGCACCAGCACCCCGGTGATCATGGTCACGGCCCGTGCCGACGTACGCTCTCGGATCCATGGCCTCAACCTCGGTGCCGACGACTACGTGGTGAAGCCCTACGACACCGGGGAACTGCTCGCCCGTATCCACGCCGTCAGCCGGCGCAGCGTCCCCGACGACATCGCGGTACCCGGCGAGAACGCACTGCGGCTCGGGCCGGTCCGCATCGAACTGCCCACCCGCCAGGTCAGCGTGGACGGTTCGGTCGTCCAACTGACCCGTAAGGAGTTCGACCTTCTCGCGCTGCTCGCCCAGCGGCCCGGAGTGGTGTTCCGCCGGGAGCAGATCATCAGCGAGGTGTGGCGCACCAGTTGGGAGGGGACCGGACGCACCCTGGAGGTGCACGTCGCCTCCCTGCGCTCCAAGCTGCGCATGCCGGCGCTGATCGAGACCGTGCGCGGCGTCGGGTACCGGCTCGTCGCCCCCGCGGCGTAGCGTGCACCGGTGCGCACCCGTCTGCTTCCCCTGCTCATCGTCCTGATGGCCGCCGTGCTGCTCGCGCTCGGTATCCCGCTCGCCGTCAGCTTCGCGGCCGCCGAGCAGCAGCGTGTGGTCGTCGACCGCATCGACGACACGGTGCGCTTCTCCGCCCTCGCCCAGTTCGTCACCGACCGGCCGAGCGGCTCCCGGGTGGGCACCACGGACGAACGCCGCGAAACCCTGCGCAAGGAACTCGCTGCGTACCACGACGTGTACGGCATCCGGGCCGGCGTCTTCTACCGCAACCTCGACCCGATGGCCAACGCGCCGGAGAACTGGTACCTGCCCGAGGGGGGCGAGGGGCGCGAGGCCTTCAACGAGGCGCTCCTGGGCCGCCGCAGCCATGACCCCGAGCAGGTCTGGCCCTGGCAGCGCCACCGGCTCGTCGTCGCGTCCCCGGTCATCAGGGACGGTGACGTCATCGCCGTGGTGGTCACCGACTCGCCCACCGGTCAGATGCGTTCGAAGATCCTGCGCGGCTGGGTGATCATCGGTGCGGGCGAGGTCGCCGCGATGCTCCTCGCCCTCGGCGCCGCGCTGCGCCTGACCGGCTGGGTGCTCAGGCCCGTACGGGTCCTCGACGCCACGACCCACGACATCGCGACCGGACGCCTCAATGCCCGGGTCGCGGTCGCCGGAGGTCCGCCGGAACTCAGGCGTCTGGCCCGGTCGTTCAATGAGATGGCGGACAACGTCGAGGATGTCCTGGAGCAGCAGCGTGCCTTCGTCGCCGACGCCTCGCACCAGTTGCGCAACCCGCTCTCGGCGCTGCTGCTGCGCATCGAACTGCTCGCTCTCGAACTGCCGGAGGACAATGAGGAGATCGCCTCGGTCCGCACCGAGGGCAAGCGTCTCGCCCAGGTCTTGGACGACCTGCTCGACCTCGCGCTCGCCGAGCACGCCGAAGCGGACCTGCGGCTCACCGACATCGGCGAGCTGACGGCCGAGCGCGTCGCCTCCTGGTCACCCCTCGCCGGCAGCAAGGGCGTACGACTGGCCGGGACCTGCCCGGCCACCACCGCCTGGGCCGACCCGATCACGCTGTCCAGCGCCCTGGACGCGGTGATTGACAACGCGCTGAAGTTCACGCCGGAGGGGGAGGGCGTAGAGGTGGAGGTCTCGTCGAACGGCGAGGTCTCGACGGTCGTCGTCACCGACCGCGGGCCCGGTCTCAGCGACGAGGAGCTGGCCCGCATCGGCGACCGCTTCTGGCGCAGCGCCGGGCACCAGAACATCAAGGGCTCGGGCCTCGGCCTGTCCATCTCCCGGGCGCTGCTCTCGGCAGGAGGCGGCTCCATCACGTACGCGCATCACGAGCCGCACGGGCTGCGGGTGACGGTGACGGTGCCGAGGTCGAGGCCCGGCTCCTGAGCGGGAGTGGTCCGGCCAGTGCTACGGCTTGACCGAGCGGTAGTAGCGCCGCGCACCCTCGTGCAGTTGCAGCGGGTCCGTATAGATGGCCGTCCGCAGGTCCACCAGCTGAGCCGCGTGCACCTGGGCGCCGATGCGGTCACGGCTGTTGATCACGGTGTGGGTGAGTTCCTCGGTGAGCCCCGGGTCCGAGTCCTCGCGGGTGATCAGGAAGTTCGCCACCGCCAGCGTCTGCACGGACGAGCCCTGCTGCGCCTCGGGATAGGCGTCGGCGGGCATCACCGCGGCCCGGTAGTAGCGGGAGGCGCCGCCCTGCTCGTGCAGCTTCGCGATCAGGTCGCTGCCGATCGCCACCAGCCGGATGTCGGACCTCTCCGAGAGCTTCTGGACGGCGCTCGTCGGCAGACCGCCGGACCAGAAGAAGGCGTCGATCTTGTGTTGTCGGAGCAGGTCGGGCATGGTTCCGATGCCGTCCGGGACCGGCGAGATGTCCTTCTGCGGGTCGAGCCCGGCTGCCTCGAGCACATGGTCCGCTATCAGCCTCACCCCGGAACCGTCCGGCCCCACGGCGACTTTCTTGCCCTTCAGATCCGCCACGGACTGCACGGACGAGGAGCGCGGGACCACCAGGTGCACGTAGTCGTCGTACAGCCGCGCGCAGCCGCGCAGCTGGTCCGCTCCGGGCTTGTTCTTCAGGATGTACGTCTCCACCGCGTCCGCCGCCGCGATGGTGAAGTCGGCCTGTCCCGTGGCCACCCGTCGTACGTTCTCCTGTGAACCGTCGCTGTTGAGCAGCTGTACATCCAGGCGCGGCATGTCGTTCGCGATCGCGGCCTGCAGGAGCGTGCCGTACTTCTGGTAGACCCCGGTCGGTGTGCCCGTGCTGAACGTGATCGTCCCGTCCGGCGACTCCTCGCCCAGCGGCAGCAGCCACCACAGCAGCAGCCCGAACACCACGAACGCGGCCGCCGAGCCGAACAGCGCGCGGCGCTTGCCGATACGGGGGAGTGCCTGGAACATGCGCGCGATCCTGCCAGCCCGGACGCCGTCCTGACCAGGGCCGGGCACGCGGGCCGGGCTCACGAGGGAATGGGATCGGGTCGGTAGGGTCGGCGGATGCAGTCTTCTCCCGCTTCCGTTTCTGCCGCTCCCCTTTCTCCCGCTTCCCTGGTCCGCGAGTTCCACCGCGCCTTCGGCCTTGACACCCGCAGCACTCCGACGGAAGTCTCGCCGGACCTTGCCGCCCACCGCGGCGAACTGCTCGCCGAGGAGGCCGCCGAAGTCGCCGAGGTCTCGATCACGGGCCCACTCGACCGGCTCGCGCACGAGCTGGCCGATGTCGTGTACGTGGCGTACGGCACCGCGCTCGTCCATGGCATCGACCTCGACGCGGTGATCGCCGAGGTCCACCGGTCCAACATGACGAAGCTGGGCCCCGACGGCAGCGTCGCCCGGCGGGCCGACGGCAAGGTCCTCAAGGGGGAGAGCTATCGGGCTCCGGATGTGGCGGAGGTTCTGCGGAGGCAGGGATGGAGGGAGGTGGCGGACGCGTAGATCCGTTCCGCTCTCCGCCGGATGCAGGTTTGCTCAGTCGCTGACGGCTGTCTGTTGCCGTGCCGCTCCACCCGATTCCGGGTCCCGTTCCGTTTCCGCTTTTGTTTCCGTTTCCGTCTGGGTTTCTGTCGGTCGTGCCGCGGCGCTCCGGCGTTCGGGATGGCCGGCGAACCTGGTGGTGAGCCTGGTGGCCAGGGGCTGGGTGTAGCGGGCGGTGAGCGGGCCGACGACCACCAGGATCAGCACGTACGCCGTGGCCAGCGGACCGAGCGAGGGCTCGATGCCGGCAGTGACCGCGAGTCCGGCGATGACGATGGAGAACTCGCCCCGCGCGACCAGCGCTCCGCCCGCCCGCCACCGGCCGTTGACGGAGATGCCGGCCCGACGCGCGGCCCAGTATCCGGTCGCGATCTTCGTCAGGGCCGTGACGGTGGCCAGCGCGAGCGCGGGCAACAGCACGGGCGGGATGCTCGCCGGGTCGGTGTGCAGCCCGAAGAAGACGAAGAAGATGGCCGCGAACAGGTCCCGCAGCGGGCTGAGCAGCGTGTGCGCGCCCTCCGCGACCTCACCGGACAGGGCGATACCGACCAGGAACGCGCCGACGGCGGCGGATACTTGGAGCTGCTGCGCGAGGCCGGCGACCAGGATCGTCAATCCGAGCACGACCAGCAGCAGCTTCTCGGGGTCGTCGCTGGAGACGAAGCGGGAGATGACGCGGCCGTAGCGGAGGGCCACGAACAGGACCAGTCCCGCGGCTCCCAGGGCGATCGCCAGCGTCACACTGCCCGCGGCCAGCCCGACCCCGGCCACCAGCGCGGTGACGATGGGCAGGTAGACCGCCATCGCCAGGTCCTCCAGGACGAGGATGCTGAGGATGACGGGTGTCTCGCGGTTGCCGACCCGGCCCAGGTCGCCCAGGACTTTGGCGATGACACCGGAGGACGAGATCCAGGTGACGCCCGCCAGGACCACGGCGGCGACCGGCCCCCAGCCGAGCAGCAGCGCGGCGGCCGCGCCCGGCAGGGCGTTGAGGGTGAAGTCGACCAGGCCCGACGGATAGTGGGCCTTGAGGTTGGAGACCAGATCGCTGGCCGTGTACTCCAGGCCGAGCATCAACAGCAGCAGGATGACGCCGATCTCGGCGCCGGTGGCGATGAACTCCTCGCTCGCGCCGAGCGGGAGCAGTCCGCCCTCGCCGAAGGCGAGACCGGCCAGCAGATAGAGCGGGATCGGGGAGAACCGCAGCCGGGCGGCCGCCCGGCCGAGCAGGCCGAGACTGAGGATGATGGCGCCGAACTCGATCAGCAGAACCGCGGAGTGCACGTGCTCACTCCCGTCCGAGTATCGCCGCGGCGCCGTCGACGCCTTCGCGGGTGCCGACGACGATCAGCGTGTCCCCGCCTGCCAGCCGGAAGTCCGGGGTGGGGGAGGGGATCGCCTCGGCGCGGCGCAGCACCGCCACGACGGAGGCACCGGTCTCGGTCCGCATCCGGGTGTCCCCGAGCACCCGGCCGTTCCAGTGCGACGTCGCGGCGACTTCGACGCGCTCGGCGATCAGCCCGAGATCCGTGGTGTACAGCAGACTCGGACTGTGGTGGGAGGGCTTCAGCGCGTCGATCAGCGAGGCCGCCTCGCCACTCGTCAGTCGCAGCGACTGCGCACAGGAGTCGGGGTCGTCGGCCCGGTACACGCTCACCGTGCGGGCGCCGTCACGGTGTGCCACCACCGACAGGTGGCGCTGTTCGCGCGTCATGAGGTCGTACTGGACCCCGATGCCCGGCAGTGGCGTCGCCCGAAGGCGTGGAGCGGACATGATCTCCCCTTGCTGGTCGGCACGGCTGGTGTTGCTGGTCGGCACGTTGGTACGCGCAAAACGGTCATCCTGCCATCTCCACGTACCGTGGCGACATGGGTGCTGGCACGGATGGACAAGGCCGCTCGGCGGGCACGAAGCTGACCCGGCCTGCGGCGTGGCCGCAGGCCGGGAAGGACGGGGTGCCCGCTGCGGGGCGGGCGACGGCCGGAAGGGACGGACAGAGGAACGTGTCACTGTTCCGGCGGATCTTCCTGCTCAATGCCGCTGGTCTGACCATGGCGACCGCGTCGCTGCTGGGCCCGGTCACCGTGTCGACGCCGATACTGCCGGGCGAGGCGCTGGTCGTGGTCGCGGGGCTGGCGGTGTTGCTGGTCGTCAACGCGATCGTACTGCGGATCGGACTGGCTCCGCTCGGACGGCTGGGTCGCGCCATGGTCACCGCGGACCTGCTGCACCCAGGGGCCCGGGCGCCCGTCACCGGCCCCGCGGAAGTCGCCGAGCTGATCACGACGTACAACACGATGCTCGACCGGCTCGAGACCGAGCGCGCCACCAGTTCGGCCCGCGCGCTGTCCGCGCAGGAGAGCGAACGACGGCGTATCTCCCAGGAGCTCCATGATGAGGTGGGCCAGACCCTGACCGCCGTACTCCTGCAGCTCAAACGGGTCGCCGACCGGGTGCCCGGAGATCTGCGTGAAGAGGTGCGCCAGGCACAGGAGGCCACGCGTGGCAGCCTGGACGAGATCCGCCGCATCGCCCGCCGTCTGCGTCCGGGTGTCCTGGCGGAGCTCGGTCTGCACAGCGCGTTGCGTTCCCTGGCGGCCGAGTTCACCGGGCACGGGCTGTCCGTACGCCACCACCTCGACGGCGACCTGCCGCCGCTGACCGAGGAGACGGAACTCGTGGTCTACCGAGTGGCCCAGGAAGCGCTCACCAACACCGCACGGCATGCCGGCGCCGATCGCGCGGAGCTCCGGCTGCGGCGCGTCCCGGACGACCTCGAGGGTGCCGGTGGAGTGGGGGGCGTCGAACTGCTCGTACGCGACAACGGCAAGGGGCCCGGCCAGGTGCGGGAGGGGGCGGGGATCCGCGGCATGCGTGAACGGGCCCTGTTGATCGGCGCCGCGTTCTCGCTCGGGGCCGGGCCCGAGGCAGGAACCGACGTACGGCTGCGCATCACGACGACGACCGGCGGACCGTCGCGGCTCCCGTCGCAGCTCCACACCGACGCCGATTTCGGCGGGGACCGATGATGCCCGCGCCCGCCCGGCAACCCACTCGCGTCCTGCTCGCCGACGATCACACGCTCGTGCGCCGTGGGGTACGACTCATCCTGGACGGCGAACCCGACCTGAGCGTCGTGGCCGAGGCGAGCGACGGCGCCGAAGCCGTCGCCCGGGCCCGCGACACGGACGTGGACCTCGCCGTCCTCGACATCGCCATGCCCCGTATGACCGGACTGCAGGCGGCCCGAGAACTCTCCCGCCGCCTGCCCGACCTGCGCATCCTCATCCTGACGATGTACGACAACGAGCAGTACTTCTTCGAGGCGCTCAAGGCCGGTGCCTGCGGTTACGTCCTGAAGTCGGTCGCCGACCGCGACCTGGTCGAGGCGTGCCGGGCGGCCATGCGCGACGAACCGTTCATCTGTCCCGGCGCCGAGACCGCGCTCGTACGCAGCTATCTCGACCGCGTCCGGCGCGGCGAGGGACTGCCCGCGCGCGCCGTCACCGAGCGCGAGGAGGAGGTGCTCAAGCTCGTCGCCGAGGGCCATACGACGAAGGAAATCGGCGAGCTCCTCTTCATCAGCGCCAAGACCGTGGAGAGCCACCGGGCGAACCTCCTGCAGAAACTCGGCATGCGCGACCGCCTGGAACTCACCCGGTACGCGATCCGCGCGGGGCTCATCGAGCCGTGAAGGTCGGTCGTGATCTCCGCTTCGGCCATGGAGCCGATCTGGATCCAGGCCGGCGGCCCGGGTTCACGCGACTCCGTCGCCGTCGCGGGCGTACCTCGGGAACCGCCTACCCTTAGGGCATGAGCAGCAGCGACCGGAGCCAGGCAGTGGACGTCAATCGAAGCTATGAGATCCGCACCTATGGGTGCCAAATGAACGTCCACGACTCCGAACGGCTCTCGGGGCTCCTTGAGGACGCCGGCTATGTTCGCGCGCCCGAGGGCTCGGACGGTGACGCGGACGTCGTCGTCTTCAACACCTGCGCGGTACGGGAGAACGCCGACAACCGGCTGTACGGCAACCTCGGCCGGCTCGCTCCGATGAAGACGAAGCGCCCCGGGATGCAGATCGCGGTCGGTGGCTGTCTGGCGCAGAAGGACCGCGACACCATTGTGAAGAAGGCGCCCTGGGTGGACGTCGTCTTCGGCACGCACAACATCGGCAAGCTGCCGGTCCTCCTGGAGCGCGCCCGCGTGCAGGAAGAGGCGCAGGTCGAGATCGCCGAGTCGCTCGAGGCGTTCCCCTCCACGCTGCCCACGCGCCGCGAGAGCGCGTACGCGGCCTGGGTCTCCGTCTCCGTCGGCTGCAACAACACCTGCACCTTCTGCATCGTCCCGGCACTGCGTGGCAAGGAGAAGGACCGCAGGACGGGCGACATCCTGGCCGAGATCGAGGCGCTGGTCGGGGAGGGCGTCTCCGAGATCACGCTGCTCGGGCAGAACGTCAACGCGTACGGCAGCGACATCGGCGACCGCGAGGCGTTCAGCAAGCTGCTGCGGGCCTGCGGGCAGATCGACGGTCTGGAGCGGGTGCGCTTCACCTCGCCGCATCCGCGCGACTTCACGGACGACGTGATCGCGGCGATGGCCGAGACGCCGAACGTGATGCCGCAGCTGCACATGCCGCTGCAGTCCGGTTCGGACACCGTTCTGAAGGCGATGCGCCGCTCGTACCGGCAGGAGCGTTACCTGGGGATCATCGAGAAGGTGCGGGCCGCCATCCCGCACGCGGCGATCACCACCGACATCATCGTGGGCTTCCCGGGCGAGACCGAGGAGGACTTCGAGCAGACGATGCACGTCGTCCGTGAGGCGCGCTTCGCGCAGGCCTTCACCTTCCAGTACTCCAAGCGTCCCGGGACCCCCGCCGCCACCATGGAGAACCAGATCCCCAAGGAGATCGTCCAGGCGCGCTACGAGCGTCTGGTCGCCCTCCAGGAAGAGATCTCCTGGGACGAGAACAAGAAACAGGTCGGCCGCACCCTCGAGCTGATGGTCGCCGAGGGTGAGGGGCGCAAGGACGGCGCCACCCACCGCCTCTCGGGGCGCGCCCCCGACAACCGCCTGGTCCACTTCACCAAGCCCGAGCAGGAAGTGCGCCCCGGCGACGTTGTCACCGTCGAGATCACGTACGCCGCCCCGCACCACCTCCTCGCCGAGGGCGCCGTCCTGAAGGTGACCCGTACGCCCGCGGGAGACGCCTGGGAGAAGCGGAACGCCGCCGAGGCGGTCAAGCCGGCCGGCGTCATGCTCGGGCTGCCGAAGATCGGCGCCCCGGAGCCGCTGCCGGTGGCCACGGGCAGCGGGTGCGGCTGCGACTGACGTCGGCACGCGGCGGGACGGAGTGCAGGCCATCGCTCTCGCGGGATGTGCGGATCGAGGAATGACGCTCGACCGCCGCGCGGGGTTACGCTGCCGATCATGCTTGTCGCTGCCGCAGTCTGCCCCTGTCCGCCGCTGCTCGTCCCTGAGGTCGCCGCCGGCGCGGCGCCCGAAATGGCCGCCGCGCGTGCCGCGTGCGCGGACGCGCTGGGCGTGCTGGCCGCCTCGCGGCCCGACCTGCTGGTCGTTGTGGGGCCCGCCGAACAGAGCGGGCGCGGGCCGCACCCGGAGGGCACGCGAGGCTCGTTCCGAGGGTTCGGCGTCGATCTCGATGTGCGCCTCGGGGGAGACAAGGCGCGCGCGGGGGCGGCGGAGCGTGAGCTTCCGCCCTCGCTCGCCGTTGCCGCCTGGCTGCTGGGGCGCACGGACTGGTCCGACGCCCCGGTCGAAGGCCTCGGCGTGGGGGAACCTCTCGCGGCCGAGCGGTGTATTCAAGTCGGGAGGGAGATTGTCGCGCAGGCAGAGCGGGTGGCCCTGCTGGTGATGGGCGACGCAAGCGCTTGCCGGACGCTCAAGGCGCCCGGCTATCTCGACGAGCGCGCGGCAGGCTTCGACGCGGAGGTCGCGCGTGCGCTGGGCACGGCGGACGTGGCCGCCCTGAAGGCGCTGGACGCCGAGTTGGCGTACGAGCTGAAGGCCTCCGGCCGCGCGCCCTGGCAGATCCTCGCTGGTGCGGCCGAGGGCGCGAACCTGGGCGGTGCCCTGCTCTACGAGGACGCGCCCTACGGGGTGGGGTACATGGTGGCGGCCTGGTCGTAGGGCCCGCACCACGCAGGGCAACAGGACGGGGCGGTGCGCGTACGCGGCGGACGGCCGCGAGCCGTGGTTGCTCCGTAGCCGTCCGCCGATGTGTTGCGCTGCGCGCTGGTTCAGGAAGCCGGAGGGGGTGGAGGCGCGTCCGGCGGAGGCATGGGGCCGCCGCTGTCCTTGTGCGCGAGTCGATCCATTGCGCCCTTCGCCTTGCCCGTGCCCGTCTGGATCTTGTTGCTGTACTTGTGCTTGGTCTTCTCGTCGACCACCTTCGCGGCCTTGTCGAGACCGTGAGTGACCTTGTCTCCGTGCTGTTGCGCGAGGTCCGAGACCTTGTCCTTGGCGGGTGCCAGTTTGGCTTTCAAATTGTCCAGGAGGCTCATGGTCCACCTTCCCTCGCGGGACAGTTACTTGCGGGCGCCCTCGCCGGCCTCGTTGTCGGCGGCCTTCTCTGCGGTCTGCTGCTGGGGGATCTCGACGTCCTCCGTGGTGGTGGTCTCCGCGGTCTGTGCCGCCTCGGCCTCGCCCCCGCTTTCGGGCGACCCCTTCGCCTCTTCCGCCACTTCAGCCTCCGCCCCGGCATCGGCCGTCTGCGTGTCGGCCTGCACCTCGGCGGTTGACGCCTCCTCCGTAGCCTTCGACCTCCGGAGAAGCCGTGCAAAAACGCCCATATCCACTCCATACGTTACTCGTGAGGGCGAAATCCCGCGTTGCCCGGTGCGTCCCATTGCGTCGCCCGGGTCACCGGTTCTCGAAAACCGGCGGCTGGAACCTCGCAACAGGGAACGACCCCGGACCCGTGGCGTCACGTAACTCGTTCGAGGAAGGGCTGTGAGGTTTGCGAGACTGGGGCGGTGAGTAGCGCACCCCCCGTCCCCCGGGTCATCGCCGTCGTCGGACCTACCGCGGCAGGAAAGTCCGATCTGGGCGTTTTCCTTGCCCAACGTCTCGGAGGAGAGGTCGTCAACGCCGACTCCATGCAGTTGTACCGAGGGATGGACATCGGCACCGCCAAGCTGACGCCCGGGGAACGCGGCGGAATTCCGCACCACCTCCTGGACATCTGGGACGTGACCGAGACGGCCAGCGTCGCCGAGTACCAGCGGCTCGCCCGCGCCCGCATCGACGCGCTGCTCGCCGAGGGCCGCTGGCCCATCCTGGTGGGCGGCTCCGGGCTGTACGTCCGTGGGGCCGTCGACCATCTGGAATTCCCCGGCACCGACCCCGAGGTGCGCGCCCGCCTGGAGGAGGAGCTCACGCTGCGCGGCTCCGGCGCGCTGCACGCACGGCTGGCCATGGCCGACCCCGAGGCCGCCCACGCGATCCTGCCCAGCAACGGCCGCCGCATCGTCCGCGCCCTCGAGGTCATCGAGATCACCGGCAAGCCCTTCACCGCCAATCTCCCCGGCCATGACTCGGTGTACGACACCCTCCAGATCGGCGTCGATGTGACGCGGCCCGAGCTCGACGAGCGCATCGCGCGCCGAGTCGACCGGATGTGGGAGGGAGGGCTCGTGGACGAGGTGCGCGCGCTGGAGGCGAAGGGCTTGCGGGAGGGGCGCACGGCGTCGCGAGCGCTCGGGTACCAGCAGGTGCTGGCGGCGCTCGCCGGGGAATGCACCGACGGCGAAGCGCGTGCCGAGACGGTGCGCGCCACCAAACGCTTCGCGCGCCGCCAGGACTCCTGGTTCCGGCGGGATCCCCGGGTGCACTGGCTGAGCGGCGCTGCGACGGATCTCACGGAACTGCCGGAGCTCGCAATGGCGTTGGTCGAACGACCGGTTACAGCCTGATCACGTCATGGCATCGGGACGCCCCGGCCGTCAACCAGGCCTCCGGTGCCGTGCCATCATCGAGCTTCGATCGACCAAGTGGAGTCCTAGTTGGGAGGGCGCGTGGCGATGGAGGCCGGCCCTCGCAACACCGCACAGGACGCGGCGCACGAGTCCGCGCAGGAGCAGCAGGAACCGCAGGAGACACCGGATCACGAAGGGGATCGGCTCAGCCCGGACGGGTATCGGCCGAGTCCTGACGGGGACAGGCTTAGCCCTGACGTGGCCGGCCTGAGTTCCGACGGGGACACGCTTAGTCCTGACGTGGACAGGCTGAGTTCCGACGGGGACAGTCTGAGTTCCGACGGTCCCGACGAGGCCCCTGGCGGCGTGACCGCCGACGGGCCGGGCCTGGACGAGATGTCCCCGGAGCCCGAGGTCGAGGTCGAGCTGCGCCCGCAGCGTCGGCTGCGCATCTGGCAACTCGCCCCCATCGTGGCCCTGGCCGCGATCGGCTCGCTGATGTTCGCGTTCCCGCTGGCCTTCGAGTTCGGTGACGGCGGCGCTGTGGTCGCCATGCTCGGCCTGCTGATCTGCTCGTGCGCCGCGGGCTGGGGCATGATGGCGGCCCGCCGGGTCGGCTACACCTGGCCGGGCCTTCCGCCGCGCGGCTCCGGCCGCCGTCTGAACTGGCGTGTGGTGCTCGCGTACGCCGTGATGGTCGCGGTGGTGGTGGTGCTCGCCGTGTGGCGCGTCGCCCGCCTGCGCTGAGGCCCCCGCCAGGGCCGGAGTGTCGGACCGGCATCGTACGATCGAGGAATGAGCACGCGAATCGCCTTCCTCAAGGGGCACGGGACCGAGAACGACTTCGTGATCGTCCCGGACCCGGAGAACGCCGTCGACCTGCCCCCGGCCACCGTGGCCGCCCTGTGCGACCGGCGCGCGGGCATCGGCGGGGACGGACTGCTGCACGTCGTGCGGTCCGCCGCGCACCCCGAGGCCCAGCAGATGGCGGCCGAGGCGGAGTGGTTCATGGACTACCGCAATGGCGACGGCTCGGTCGTGGAGATGTGCGGCAACGGAGTGCGTGTGTTCGCGCGCTACCTCCAGCGTGCCGGGCATGTGGCCGAAGGGGACATCGCGGTCGCCACACGCGGAGGCGTGAAGAGCGTGCACCTCGCCAAGGACGGGGACATCACCGTCGGCATGGGCAAGGCGCTCCTCCCCGAAGGAGACGTCACCGTGAGCGTCGCCGAGCGCAGCTGGCCCGCGCGCAACGTCAACATGGGCAACCCGCATGCCGTCGCCTTCGTGGACGACCTCGCGCACGCCGGCGATCTGTTCGAGCCGCCGCCGTTCACCCCGGCATCGGCGTACCCGGACGGGGTGAACGTCGAATTCGTGGTCGACCGAGGCCCGCACCACGTCGCCCTGCGCGTTCACGAACGCGGCGTCGGGGAGACCCGCTCGTGCGGCACGGGCGCGTGTGCCGTGGCCGTCGCCGCGGCCCGCCGTGACGGCGCCGACCCGGCCCTGACCGGAGCTCCGGCGACGTACACCGTGGATGTGCCCGGCGGACGTCTGGTGATCACCGAGCGCCCGGACGGCGAGATCGAGATGACCGGCCCCGCGGTGATCGTCGCCGAGGGCGAGATCGACGCGGAGTGGCTCGACGCCGCGAGACGGTGAGCGGAGAACTCGGCGCGGGCGGGACCGGGGCCGAGACTGAGCACATGGCTCGACACGATGCCCGTTGGGGCCCCGGGTGGCTCGGTGCGGTCACCCGCGACCATTCGCCTGGCCCAAGACCGTAAACCTCTGATCCTTCGCTCGAATGGGTGATCCGTTTCACGCTCGGCGAGAGGCGGTCAGTCGCGCGTGCTGGGCTCGGTAGCATCAAGCACCGGCCCGGACGGGGGATCGACACCAACCCCTGAGCCGTGTACGCCATGGGGCACCCCGTCCGCCGGTCTAGGCAGCCGGAGGTGCCCATGAGTGCGGAGGCGACGAACCCCGCGACGCCAGGCCCTGCAACGCCAGGCTCTGCAGCGCCCGGAGCGCACCGCAGGAAGGGCCGTCCCCGGATCGACCTGCGTCGCCTCGGACGGGCCGCGCTGCTCGGCCCGGCGGCCCGTGACCGGTTGCCCGACGCGATCGGTCATGTGGCCGAGGCGCACCGCGCCCACCATCCCGACGCGGACCTGGAGCCGCTGCGCCGGGCCTATGTACTGGCGGAGTCCTCGCACCGCGGCCAGATGCGCAAGAGCGGCGAGCCGTACATCACACACCCTCTCGCCGTGACCCTGATCCTCGCCGAACTCGGCGCGGAGACCACGACGTTGACGGCTTCCCTGCTTCACGACACCGTCGAGGACACGGAAGTGACCCTCGATCAGGTGCGTGAGCAGTTCGGCGACGAGGTCTGTTATCTGGTCGACGGCGTCACCAAGCTGGAAAAGGTCGACTACGGCGCGGCGGCCGAGCCCGAGACGTTTCGCAAGATGCTCGTCGCCACCGGCAACGACGTCCGCGTGATGTCGATCAAACTCGCCGACCGGCTGCACAATATGCGGACCCTCGGCGTCATGCGTCCCGAGAAGCAGGCGCGAATCGCCAAGGTGACCAGGGACGTTCTGATTCCGCTCGCCGAACGGCTCGGCGTCCAGGCGCTCAAGACCGAGCTCGAGGACCTCGTCTTCGCCATCCTGCACCCCGAGGAGTACGAGCACACCAGGGAGCTGATCGTCGACAACGCGTCGCGCGACAGCGACCCGCTCGCGGAGATCGCCGAAGAGGTCCGTACGGTCCTGCGCGAGGCCGGACTGCAGGCTGAAGTCCTCATCAGGCCACGGCACTTCGTCTCCGTACACCGCGTGTCGCGCAAACGCGGCCCTATGCGCGGGTCCGACTTCGGACGGCTCCTGGTGCTCGTGAACGAGGACGCCGACTGCTACGGAGTCCTCGGCGAACTGCACACCTGTCTCACGCCGGTCGTCTCGGAGTTCAAGGACTTCATCGCGGTCCCCAAGTTCAACCTCTACCAGTCGCTGCACACGGCCGTCGCCGGCGGTGACGGCGAGGTCGCCGAAGTCCTCATCCGCACCCACCAGATGCACAAGGTCGCCGAGGCCGGGGTCATCGCGCTCGGCAATCCCTACGCTCCTCCTTCGGAGGAGCAATCGGACGGTGACGGCGAGCGCCCGGCCGACGGTGAGCGGGTGGACCCCACCCGCCCCGGCTGGCTCTCCCGGCTCCTCGACTGGCAGCAGGGCGCCTCGGACCCGGACACGTTCTGGTCCACGCTGCGCGAAGACCTCGCGCAGGACCGCGAGATCACCGTCTTCCGCGCCGACGGCGGTCCGTTGGGCCTTCCCGAGGGCGCCAGCTGTGTGGACGCCGCGTACGCGCAGTACGGCGAGGACGCGCACGCCTGCATGGGCGCCCGCGTCAACGGCCGCCTGGCGACGCTGAGTACGGTCCTGAGGGACGGCGACACCGTGCAGCTCCTGATGGGGCAGGACCCGGCCGCGGAGCCCTCCAGGGAGTGGCTGGAGCACGCGCACACGCCCGCCGCCAGGATCGCCATCCAGCGCTGGTTGGCCGCGCATCCCTCGCCCGGCGATGCGAAGCCCCCCGAGACCCCCGCCACGACCCCCAGGCCGTCCACCGACGCGCCCGCCGCCCGCCCTGCCGCCGCGAACGCCGTCGTCGAGCAGGCCGGCGCCTCCGTACGCCTCGCCGGCTGCTGTACGCCCGTACCGCCCGACGAGGTGACGGGCTTCGCCGTACGTGGGGGAGTGGTGACCGTCCACCGCGTCGGGTGCGCCGGAGTGGCGCGCATGAAGAGCGCGGGGCGCGCGGAGGTCGGCGTGCGCTGGGGCGACACCACCGAGTGCCGGGTCACGCTGGTCGCCGAGTCCTTCGGGCGCCCGCATCTGCTCGCCGACCTCACCGAGGCCATCGCCATGGAGGGCGTCGCGATCGTCTCGGCGACCGTCGAACCCCCCACTCAGCAGCGCGTACGCCACACGTACACGCTCCAACTCCCGGACGCGGCCCACCTTCCCGGGCTGATGCGGGCGATGCGGAACGTGCCGGGCGTGTACGACGTGAGCCGGGCGCAGCACCCGGCGGCAGCCGTGCAGTAGGGCGGACAGGGTAGATGGGGCGGACAGAGGAGATAGGTCGGGTACGGCAGGTAGGTCGGACAGGGCAGATGGGGAAGTGGGGCAGATAGGACAGTAGGGCTCAGGGCCGACCCGTTCGAGTGGGCTCGGCGCGAGTCGTCGGCGGATCGCGGGTGTGCGCTGGTAGCGATGGTCCATGCCGCTCACGCCCCGCCCCACGATCCCCCGTCTCCCGTCCCGCCGCATCAAGTCCGCGCTGCTCGCCTCGGCCGTGTCCGTCTGCCTGGTCGCCGCGAGCGCCCCGTCCCCGGCCACGCCCCTCGGCGTCGGCGACCGTCTTTTCCCGTACCTGGGCAATCCCGGGTACGACGTCGCGTCCTACGACCTGTCCTTCACCTACACCGGCGCCAACAACAAGCCGCTCGCGGCCGTCACCACGATCGACGCCGTGGCGTCCGAGCGGCTCAAGCGCATCAATCTCGACTACGCGCACGGAACCGTGGAATCGGTCGAGGTCAACGGAGCGTCGGCGTCGTTCGCGAGTGCCGAAGAAGATCTCGTGGTGACGCCCGCGGAGCCGGTGCCCGCCGGCGGCTCGATGCGGATCACCGTGCGGCACACGAGCAATCCGGTCGCCGCCGAGAACCAGGACGGCGGCTGGGTGCAGACCAAGGACGGGCTGGCCATGGCCAACCAGGCCGACGCCGGGCACCTGGTCTTCCCGTGCAACGACCACCCGTCCGACAAGGCGATGTTCACCATCCGTGTCACCACGCCCGACGGCTACACGGCCGTGGCCAACGGCCTGCCGAGCGGCGTGGACCGTGCCCGCCGGTCCACGACCTGGACGTATCGCACCGAGCACCCCATGGCCACCGAACTCGCCCAGGTGTCGATCGGCCGTTCCACCGTGCTGCACCGCTCCGGGCCGCACGGCCTGCCGGTACGCGATGTCGTGCCCACCAAGGACCGCGAACGGCTCGAACCGTGGCTCAAGAAGACGCCCGACCAGATCGCCTGGATGGAGAGCAAGGTCGGCCGGTACCCCTTCGAGACGTACGGGCTGCTGATCGCCGAGGCGCGGACCGGCTTCGAACTGGAGACACAGACGCTCTCTCTCTTCGAGAGAGAGCTCTTCAAGGAGGCCGCGTACCCGAAGTCGTACGTCGAGTCGATCATGGTGCATGAGCTGTCGCACCAGTGGTTCGGCGACAGCGTCAGTCCGCGCACCTGGTCCGACCTGTGGCTCAACGAGGGGCACGCCACCTGGTACGAAGCGCTGTACGCCGAGGAGAAGGCGGACAAGCCCATGGAGACGCGCATGAAGGCGGCCTACCGCGCGTCCGACAGCTGGCGGGCCGCAGGGGGGCCGCCCGCGGTGCCGAAGGGGCCCAAGCCCGGCCAGAAGATCAGCATCTTCCGGCCGAATGTCTATGACGGGGCCGCGCTGGTCCTGTACGCGCTGCGCCAGGAGATCGGACACCCCGCCTTCGAGCGCCTGGAGCGGATCTGGGTGAGCCTCCACCACGACGGCGTCGCGTCGACGGAGGACTTCGTGAACCTCGCTTCCAGCGTCGCGAACCGCGACCTGGACGGGTTCTTCCAGGCCTGGCTGTACGGCGGGAAGACGCCGCCGATGCCCGGTCACCCGGACTGGAAGAGCGACACCCCGCAGGCGCGCAAGGGCGCCCGATAACTCGCGTGACGAGACGGGCCGTGCCGTGCGACCATCTTCGAGTCGGCGGCGCGGCCCCACGGAGGGTTGGCCCTGCGGAAACCGGGAATCTCCCGGTGGCCTCGGACGTTGTTCACCGTGACGGGCGGTGTCCGTCGTCGCATCGCTGTTCCCATCGACGTAAGGATCCAATGACCTCCTCTTCTTCCCCTTCCCAGGACGCGCAGAGCCTCGCGCAGAACTACCCCGAAGGTCTTCGGGCCGATGCCCTGATGGAAGAGGACGTCGCCTGGAGCCACGAGATCGACGAAGAGCGGGACGGCGACCAGTTCGACCGCTCCGAGCGCGCGGCCCTGCGCCGTGTCGCCGGCCTCTCCACCGAGCTCGAGGACGTCACCGAGGTCGAGTACCGACAGCTCCGCCTGGAGCGCGTGGTGCTCGTCGGCGTGTGGACCACGGGGACCATTCAGGACGCGGACAACTCGCTCGCCGAGCTGGCGGCGCTCGCGGAGACCGCGGGCGCGCTCGTGCTCGACGGCGTCGTCCAGCGCCGTGACAAGCCCGACGCGGCCACCTACATCGGCTCCGGCAAGGCCAATGAGCTGCGGGACATCGTCCTGGAGACCGGCGCCGACACCGTGATCTGCGACGGTGAGCTGAGCCCCGGCCAGCTGATCCACCTCGAAGACGTCGTCAAGGTCAAGGTCATCGACCGTACGGCCCTGATCCTGGACATCTTCGCCCAGCACGCCAAGTCCCGAGAGGGCAAGGCGCAGGTCGCGCTCGCGCAGATGCAGTACATGCTGCCGAGGTTGCGCGGCTGGGGCCAGTCGCTGTCCCGCCAGATGGGCGGCGGCAAGGGCGGCGGCCTCGCCACCCGTGGTCCCGGTGAGACCAAGATCGAGACGGACCGGCGTCGTATCCGCGAGAAGATGGCGAAGATGCGCCGGGAGATCGTGGACATGAAGACCGGCCGCGAGATCAAGCGCCAGGAGCGCCGCCGCAACAAGGTGCCCTCGGTCGCCATCGCCGGCTACACCAACGCCGGTAAGTCGTCCCTGCTCAACCGCCTCACGGGCGCGGGCGTGCTGGTCGAGAACTCGCTGTTCGCGACCCTCGACCCGACCGTGCGCCGGGCCGAAACCCCGAGCGGTCGGCTGTACACCCTGGCCGACACGGTCGGGTTCGTACGCCACCTGCCGCACCACCTCGTCGAGGCGTTCCGCTCCACCATGGAGGAGGTCGGCGACTCCGACCTGATCCTGCACGTGGTGGACGGCTCGCACCCGGCGCCGGAGGAGCAGCTGGCCGCCGTGCGCGAGGTCATCCGCGACGTGGGCGCGACCGAGGTGCCCGAGATCGTGGTGATCAACAAGGCGGACGCGGCCGACCCGCTGGTACTCCAGCGGCTGATGCGGATCGAGAAGCGCTCCATCGCGGTCTCGGCCCGCACGGGCCTGAACATCGACGAGCTGCTCGCGCTCATCGACAACGAGCTGCCGCGCCCCTCGGTCGAGGTCGAGGCACTCGTGCCGTACACACACGGCAGGCTGGTGGCGCGCGCCCACTCCGAGGGCGAGGTGATCTCCGAGGAGCACACCCCGGAGGGCACGCTGCTCAAGGTGCGGGTGCACGAGGAGCTGGCGGCGGATCTCGCGCCGTACGTTCCGGCACCGGCGCTCTAGTCCGACGTACGAAGGCCCGCCCCCCTCTCGCACAGGGGGGCGGGCCTTCGTCATGGGTGAGCGCGGTGCCTACTGTCGCCGCTGTACGGCCCCGGTCACGCCCGGCGCGTCACTGGCCCGCGAACTTCTCGCTCACCGAGTCGTACACGCCCTCAGCCACATCGCCGAGGTGCGGACCCGCCAGCCAGCCCGCACTGACCGGTCCGATGGAGGTGTTGGACACCAGTGCGGGCCGGCCGTCCGACCCGGTCGCCACCCAGCCGCCGCCGGACGAACCACCCGTCATGGTGCATCCGATGCGGTACATCGTCGGATCCGCCTCGGCGATCGAGAGCCGGCCGGGCGCGTCCGTGCACTGGTACAGAGTCTCCCCGTCGAACGGCGCCGCCGCCGGATAGCCGGTCGCCGTGATGCTCGCCACTTCCTGCACCGCCGGAGCATTGAAGTCCACCGGGAGCGCCGAACCGACCGTCTCCTCCAGGGACTTGCCGTTGCTGCCCTTCTCCGGCGTCACATGCAGGACCGCGAAGTCGTACGATGCGCCCTCGCCGCCCGTGGAACCACCCTGCTCGATCCACTGGTCCGAGGTCTGCGTCCAGTCGCTCCACCAGACGCCGTACGGAGCGACCTCCTCCCTGGTGGCGTTCGTCAGTTGGGCGGCCGTCCTGGCGTCGTTGTTGTACGAGGGCACGAAGGCGATGTTGCGATACCAGCCGCCCTTCTTGCCCGCGTGCACACAGTGCCCCGCGGTCCATACGAGGTTCGACTTGCCCGGGTGTGCCGGGTCCTCGACCACGGTCGCCGAGCAGACCATCGTGCCCTCCGGGGAGTCGAAGAACACCTTGCCCGCCTCGGCCGCGTTGTCGTGGTATGCGGCGTTCACGGCCTTCGCCGTCACGGGGGCCGGGGTCGGGTCGGTGACGCCCTGGTCACCGGCGAGGTCGTTCTCGTCGACGCCCTTGTTCTTGTCCGGGTCGTCGGCGTCGCGCATCCGGTCCGGGTCCCACAGCCCCTTGATGATGGGGTTGATGAAGTCGTTGGCCTCGCGCAGCCAGTCGTCCTTGCTCCAGTCCTTCCAGGCGCCGTTCTTCCAGTTGTCGATGTCGATGCCGTGCTCTTTGAGCTTGTCCTTGATGTTGTCGGGGATCTTGATCTTGTCGTCGCCGTTCTGGGACGCCGACGCGCTGGACCCGTCGCTCGCCGTGGTGTCGCCCGAGCCGCAGGCGGTGGCGGTCAGCGCCAGCGCCGCGGTGAGGCCGACGGCGGCCAGCACGGGGGAGGTTCCGCGGCGCGCGCTCCTCCCTCGACGAGCGGCGAAGGGCGGGCGTATGGATCGCATGGTGTGAACTCCCCCTGGGATTAAGAGAACTCTGCGCTGCTCGAGCGGTTGCGTACGAGCCGCTGCGTGCTTGTACATGTTCGTACCCGCAGCTTCGTATGGATGTGCCGAACCGGACCCACTTGGTACGGGACCGCGGGTGCTGATCGGCCGGTGATCACTCGGTATCGCCGAACGGCACCAAAGACTATGCGGTCGCTGTGGGGGACGTCCGACGGAACGGCAACGGTTTCGCTACGGGCCGTCTGAGCTGGGCTGTCGGCCCCCGTCGATGCCAACAAGCGATGCCGGCCAGCTGCGTTGACATCGGCCTCTGAGCGCCCGGTTCCCCGGGGTTCTGCCCAAATCGAAGCGGCTGCCGGTGCGTTGGCGGAAGCGCGGCTGCGGTTCGCCAGGACGCCTGGAACACCTGTCTGGCCTGGGCCGGAGAAGCGGTCGGCAGCTTCGCTTCCTTCGGAGTGGTGGGATCGCAGGTCGTCTGGCATGACGTCCAGGTGATTCCCGTCGTGAAGATCGGGGACGGGCCCACCATCATTTGACCTTCACGGGAGCCAGGCCCGCAGCCCACGCTGTGCGCAACACGTCGAGCACGTCGGTGAGTCGGTCACACCGGGTGATCTCGGCGTAGCGTTCCGGGCGCAGTGTGTCCAGGCTGACGTCGACCCGGTCCAGCACCGCCTCGCGCAGGGCGACGGCGCATTTTCCGATGGGGTCGAACAGGTCCTTCCGATTGCGTGATAGGCGGCGGTTATCCAGATGTTTGTGCAGGTGGTAAGCCGGTGAGGGCGATGGGGGAGCCGTAGATAAGCGTCGCCTATCCGGTTATCGGCGCCACTTCTTTGACGTATTCCCGGGAATTGCTGGAAGCTGCACTCGCCGCGAGGGAGGGGCCATTCCCCGGCTCCTCGGCGGGCCTGCGACCACCCCGCTGAGACGTGCCGGCAGAGGCAGAGAAGAGGCAGACAATGAGCGGCATCGAGGACCCGAGCGACGACCTGTCGGTCACCTCGCCCAAGCGCTGGGCAACGGGCGTGCCCGGGGTGGCGCACGCGCTGGAGTACTCCCTGGAGCAGACGTCCGTACGACGTACCGCCTTGACGCTGCTGAACATCAACCAGGTCAAGGGGTTCGACTGCCCGGGCTGTGCCTGGCCCGAACCCGCGCCAGGCAAGCGGCACTTCAACGAGTACTGCGAGAACGGCGCCAAGCACATCACCGACGAGGCGACCTCGCGACGGGTCACCGCCGACTTCTTCCGCCACTACTCGATCGCCGAACTGGACACCAAGTCCGACTACTGGCTCAACCAGCAGGGCCGGCTGACCGAGCCCATGGTCAAGCGCCCCGGCGCGGAGTACTACGAGCCCATCGGCTGGGACGAGGCACTGGACCTCCTCGCCGAGGAACTGCGCCGCCTGGATTCCCCCGACGAGGCCCTGTTCTACACGTCCGGCCGGCTCAACAACGAGGCCGCATTCCTCCTGCAGCTCTTCGCCCGGGCCTATGGCACGAACAACCTGCCGGACTGCTCCAACATGTGCCACGAGTCCAGCGGATCCGCGATGCGGGAGACCCTGGGCATCGGCAAGGGGAGCGTCTCCCTGGACGACATCCACCACGCCGACCTGATCTTCGTGGTGGGCCAGAACCCGGGCACCAATCATCCGCGGATGCTCTCCGCCCTGGAGGAGACCAAGCGCAACGGCGGACGCATCGTGGCGGTGAACCCGCTCCCCGAGGCCGGCCTGATCCGCTTCAAGCACCCGCAGAAGGCGCGAGGGGTGATCGGCCGCGGTACGCAGATCGCCGACGACTTCCTGCAGATCCGCCCCGGCGGCGACCTCGCTCTTTTCCAGGCGCTCAACCGGCTCCTGCTGGAAGCCGAGGACCTCGCACCGGGCGTCGTGCTCGACCACCGCTTCATCGACACCTCCACCACCGGCTTCGCCGACTTCGCCGAGCACGCCCGGAAGATCTCCTGGGACGACATCCTCGCGGCGACCGGACTCACCCGCGAGGAGATCGAACGCGTCCACGACCGGGTCCTGGAGAGCAAGAGCGTCATCGTCTGCTGGGCGATGGGACTGACCCAGCACAAGCACGGCGTACCCACCATCCGGGAAGTCGTCGACTTCCTGATGCTGCGCGGCAACATCGGCAAGCCCGGCGCGGGTGTGTGCCCCGTTCGCGGTCACAGCAACGTCCAGGGCGACCGCACCATGGGCATATGGGAGCAGATGCCCCAGGAGTTCCTCGACGCGCTGGGCCGCGAGTTCGGCTTCACCCCGCCCACCCGCCATGGCCTTGACTCGGTCAACGGCATCAGGGCCATGCGCGACGGCCACGCCAAGGTCTTCCTCGGCGTGGCCGGCAACTTCGTCCGGGCCACGCCCGACAGCCGCGTCACCGAGGAGGCGATGCGGCGCTGCCGGCTCACCGCGCACATCTCCACCAAGCTGAACCGCTCCCACACGGTCTGCGGCGACACCGCCCTGATCCTGCCCACCCTCGGCCGCAGCGACCGCGACATCCAGGCAGCCGGTGAGCAGTTCATCACCGTCGAGGACTCCATGAGCGAGGTGCACGCCTCCCGCGGACGTCTCGCCCCGGCCTCGCCTCATCTGCTCAGCGAGGTCGCCATCATCGGCCGACTGGCCCGCAGGACCCTGGGCGGTACGCCACCCGTCCCGTGGGAGGACTTCGAGGCCGACTACGACACCATCCGCGACCGGATCGCCCGCGTCGTGCCCGGTTTCGAGGACTTCAACGCCCGGGTGGCCAAGCCCGGCGGCTTCCGGCTGCCCAACCCCGTCAACCAGGGGATCTTCCCCACGCCGAGCGGCAAGGCCGTCTTCACCTGCAACGAGTTCACGATGCCGCACATACCCGAGGGGCAGCTGCTGCTGCAGACCCTGCGTTCCCACGACCAGTGGAACACCATCCCCTACGCGATGAACGACCGCTACCGCGGCATCCACAACGCCCGCAGAGTCGTCCTCGTCAACCCCGTGGACCTGGCCGCCCTCGGGCTCGCCGACCGCGACCGGGTGGACCTCGTGACCACCTGGCACGACGGGATCGAACGCCGCGCGGAGGACTTCCGAGTGGTCGCCTACCCCACCACCCTCGGCTCGGCGGCCTCCTACTACCCCGAGACCAACGTCCTGGTGCCGCTGGACAGCGTCGCCGACATCAGCAACACCCCGACGTCCAAGGGCGTTCTGGTCCGCCTGGAGCCGACCGGCTCGGCCGAGTGAGCCGGCGGACGACAGGAAAGCGGTCCGGGCCACCGCGGGCCTGCCCTGCCCGGTGGGCACGGCGTGGCACAGCCGTCGGCACCTTCCCCGACGCCGTCGGCAGCTTCCTCGACCACAGGGAGACACAGCGGCAGAAGGCGGTGACGGCTGGGATCCCCGTGCCGGCGGCCGTCTCCGCACCGTCCTCGCCGGCCGTGGACCTGGCGGCGGAGAGCGGGGTGACCCTGGTCGGTTTCCTGCGCGGAGCTTCGATGAACGTCTACGCGGGCGCCGAGCGACTGCAACGCTGCCCGTGGGCCGACGGGAGAACGGGATCATCAGCGCGCGCCGGGCAGGCGTTCCAGAGCGGCCATGATGTCGGTCTGCCGGGCGATGTCCGTCAGTGCGCGGGCCATCACCGATCCGGGCTCCCGGGCGGTGATCACGAGCCCGACCGGCACGGTGCGTGCGGGCTCGACCAGCGGCACGGCCCGCATGCCGGACGGAACGCCGAAGACATGCAGCCACGCGTGCGGCACGACGCTCGCCCACTGACCGGTCCTGACGTGGGCGAACAGCGTGCCGACCGAGTCGGTCTCGACCCGTGGGGACGGCTGCAGCCCGGCCTCCGCGAACAGGCCGTCCACCATCCGTCGGCCCTGCATGGTCCCGGTCAGCAGACACAGCGGCAACCGTGAGGCGTCGGCCCACGTGGCCGTCGGCCGACGCCCCGGACCGTCGGCGCCCGTGGTCAGCAGCACATACCGTTCGTCGTACAGCGGGACCGTCCGGAATCCCTCCGGCAGGTCCTCGTGCAGATACGTGATGCCGGCGTCGAGCTCGAAGTTCTGCAACTGCCGCAGAATGTCCTGCGACTGCAGATCCGCCATGACCTCCACGGTGACCAGTGGGTGCGTCGCGCAGAACGGGGCAGTCAGCAGGGAGACGGCGCCGGACGCGGTGGGCACCGAGCCGATCCGCATCCGGCCGCTCAGGCCGGTGCGCAGGGCACCGACCTCGTCCTTGAGGGCGTCGCGGTCGGCCAGGATGCGCTGCGCCCACACCACGATGCGCTCGCCCTCCGGCGTGAGCCCCTCGTACTTGCGGCCGCGTCTGACCAGCGGTACGTCCAGCTCGTCCTCCAGCTTCCGGATCGCCTCGGAGAGGGCAGGCTGGGAGACGTGGCAGGTCTGGGCCGCACGGGCGAAGTGGCGCTCACGGGAGAGGGCCACCAGGTATTCGAGTTGGCGAAACAGCACGTCACGGGTGTACCCGACCGTTCCGTGGATTGCCAGTCCGCCCCCGTCACGCCTTGTTCTCGCGCGGTTTCCGCCGGGACGAAACAGGATGGGAAGAGGGGCCGACCGTCCGCCGTACACGACAGATACGTCCGCATCTCATGAGGAGGCCGACGCGTGGTTGAGTCGCAGGCCGTGATCGTCCCACCGGCCAGGGTCGCCGTGTTCCTCGTGGTCACCATCGCTCCAGGCCACGAGGACATGGTCCGCGGTCTGCTGCAGGACCTCTCGGGCCTGCGGCGCTCGGTCGCCTTCCGCGCACCCGACGACGAACTCAGCTGTGTCGTCGGCATCGGATCGGTGGCCTGGGACCGGCTGTTCAGCGGGCCGCGCCCCAAGGGACTGCATACGTTCGTGGAGTTGGCCGGTGAGCGCCACCGGGCCCCGTCCACGCCGGGAGACCTCCTGTTCCACGTGCGGGCCCACCGCATGGACCTCTGTTTCGAACTGACCCGCCTGATTGCGGAACGGCTGAGCGGCGCGGCCACGGTGGTCGACGAAGTACATGCCTTCAAGTACTTCGACGAGCGCGACCTCCTCGGCTTTGTCGACGGCAGCGAGAACCCCCAAGGGCGGCCCGCGGCCGATGCCGTGTTCATCGGCGACGAGGACCACGCGTTCAAGGGGGGCAGCTACGTGATCATCCAGAAGTACGTGCACGACCTGGCCGCGTGGAACGCCCTGCCGTCGAACGAGCAGGAGAACGTCATCGGGCGGACGAAGCTGGCCAACGTCGAACTCCCCGACGATGTCAAGCCCGGCGATTCCCATGTAGCACTCAACACCATCACCGACGAGGACGGCACCGAACGCAAGATCGTGCGCGAGAACATGCCGTTCGGCAACGTCGGAGAGGGCGAGTTCGGCACTTTCTTCATCGGCTACGCCCGTACCCCGGACGTGACCGAACAGATGTTGAGGAACATGTTCCTCGGCGCCCGGCAGGGCCTGCACGATCGCATCCTCGACTTCTCCACCGCGATCACCGGATGCCTGTTCCATGTGCCGGCCGTCACCTTCCTCGACGACCTTCCCGCCGCTCCCCGCAGGAAGGCCCCGGTGGACGGCTCTCTGGGGATCGGCAGCCTCAAAGGAGACGGAACATGACCGCGCTCGACGGCACCAGCAATCTGCATCGCGAACTCGCCCCGATCACGCCCGCGGCATGGGCCGAGATCGAGGACGAGGCGCGCCGCACATTCCGGCGCAACCTCGCGGGGCGGCGGGTCGTGGACGTTTCGGGACCCGACGGCCCCGAACTCGCGGCTGTGGGGACGGGCCATCTGTCCGGCATAGACGGGCCGGCACCCGGTGTCGGGGCACGGCTGCGCCAGGCACAGCCCTTGGTCGAGATGACCGTGCCGTTCAAGGTGAGCCGCGCCGCCGTCGACGACGTCGACCGCGGCGCCAAGGACTCCGACTGGCAGCCGGTGAAGAACGCCGCGCGCATCATGGCGTTCGCCGAGGACCGGGCCGTCTTCAACGGGTACCCGGCGGCTCGCGTCGACGGACTGCGCGGGCGCACCTCCCACCCCGTTCTCCGCCTTCCGGCAGAGCCACGCGACTTCCCGGACGCCGTCAGTCGTGCCCTGACCACCCTCCGCCTGGCAGGCGTCCAGGGCCCGTACTCCCTGCTGCTGGGTGCCGAGGCGTACACGGCGGTCAGCGAGACCTCCGACCACGGCTACCCCATCGCCGCCCACCTCGGCCGGATGCTCGACGGCCGGCTGATCTGGGCGCCCGCCATCGAAGGGGCCTTCCTGCTCACCACCCGGGGCGGGGACTACGAGTTGAGGCTCGGTGAGGATCTCGCCATCGGCTACACGGCGCACGACGCCACCGACATCGAACTGTACTTCCGCCAGACCCTGACGTTCCTGGTCTACACGGACGAGGCCGCGGTGGCACTCGACGCGTCGGCGGGCGCAACCGCAGGGACGGCCTGATCCCGCGAGGTCCGGCGGCATCAAGGGCGACCCATCAGGACACCCTTCGACATCTTCGACATCTTCGACTTTGACACCTCCCGGAATGCGAATTCCATGGGAGAACGAGCCCGAAATACCGCCCGGTAAATCGCCCAATTCACAGGAGTTCGTTCCACTTGCGGAGTACTCGGCATCGCGTTTTGGTCGAGGGGACCCGCCGCCGCATCAGGAGCTGCCATGTCGATGTCGTCGTTCGGTTTCGGCTCGTCCGATCCATTCAGCGAACTGTTGAATCGGTTCTTCGGCATGTCGCCCGCTTCGTCGCCCCCGGCGGTACAACGAGTGCCGATCGGACGGCTGTTGACCGAGTCCTCGCAGGAACTCCTCAACCTGGCTGCGCGACGGGTGGCGGAGGACGGGGCGTCCGATCTCGACACGGAGCACCTTCTGTGGGCGGCCACGAAGGTCGATCCCGCACGCGCGCTCCTCGCTCAGGCGGGGCTGGATCCCGACGCGCTCGCCTCTCAGATCGCCGAGATCCTTCCCCGCGAGTCGGGCGAACCGTCCTCGGAACCCGGTCTCACGCCGGCGGCCAAGCGCACACTCGCCACCGCGTTCGCCCGCTCTCAGGCGGCCGGGGTGTCCTACATCGGGCCCGAACACATCCTCGGCGCGCTCCTGGACGACGCCGACACGGGTGCTGCCCGGCTGCTGCGGGCAGAGGGCGAGGACGTGAACAAGCTGGCGGGCCTCACCGAGCAGGCGGCCCGAGCGGACGGACTGCCCACTGAGCGCAAGGAGCCCGCCACGACCCTGGACGAGTTCGGGCGGGACCTGACGGAGGAGGCGAAGGCCGGGAAGCTCGACCCCGTGGTCGGGCGGGCCGAGGAGATCGAACAGACCATCGAGATCCTGTCGCGGCGGTCCAAGAACAACCCCGTGCTCATCGGGGAACCCGGTGTCGGAAAGACCGCGATCGTGGAAGGGCTGGCGCAGCGCATCGTGGCCGGTGAGGTGCCCGACACCCTGAAGGACAAGAGAGTGGTCGCTCTCGACCTGTCCGGGATGGTGGCGGGTGCGCAGTGTCAACACGCTGCTCCAGATCCTTGACGACGGGCGCCTCACCGACGCCCAGGGCCGTACCGTCGGCTTCCGGCACTGTGTCGTGATCATGACGTCCAATATCGGTGCCCACCGCATCCTCGATCACAAGGGCGACGTGTCCGAGCTGAAGGACGAGCTGATGGACGAGCTGCGGACCCGCTTCCTGCCGGAGTTCCTCAATCGCATCGACGACATCATCATCTTCCACGGCCTCACCGCGGACGATCTGGGGCAGATCGTGGATCACCTGCTGGACCAGAGCGAGCGCCGCGTCCACGCGCAGGGCATGAAGCTGGAAGTGACAGAAGCCGCCAAGAAGCTGCTGATCGCCCACGGTCACCAACCGGAGTTCGGTGCCCGCCCGTTGCGGCGCACGATCCAGTCGGAACTCGACAACCGCATCGCGGAACTCCTGCTCGGCGGCGAGGTCGAGCCCGGCGACACGATCGTCGCCGATGTGCGGGACGACTCGCTCCACTGCACCGTGCGCAAGAGCCACTCGGACTGACTCGCGCAGGGACGCCATCACCGCGGTCGCCTGTCCCTCGGGTGGCCCGAAATGGCGAATTCCGGTCTTGGTATGCGATACCGCGCCGAATCGCGCCGCCTTGTGCGGTGTGGAATCGTGGTTGGCCAGAGTTCAGGATGCTTCCTGATGTCCTGTAGGTGCGGGAGGTTGCCATGTCCTCAAAGCGACGCCGGAAGAAGAAGGCTCGCCGCAAGCACGCCGCGAACCACGGGCGACGGCCGCAGTCCTAGGCTCCGCGGTCGTCCCGTACGACAGCGCGCGGGTCGGGGCGCGGCGGGTACTGATGCCCGGTCGGTGCCTGCCTGCCCGCGCGTGAGGGGCGACTCGCCCGCTTCGTGCGCCCCGGAGGCGATCCGGCACAAGGTCGTCCGCGACGATCCGGCACAAGGGAGTCCGCGACACCGTGCTCCGGAGACAGGCGCCCACTCGGCGGGCACGGAGATGCCGCCGATGCCGAGCGCGTCGGATGTCGCGTGGCATCGCCCCAACCACCTGCCTAGCCTGGGATGAAGTGCCGGTGACCGGCTCACGCTCGGACGGTGAAAGGGTGAGAGTTTTGAGCGCCTCTCCTGACGACCAGGGCGGGCTGGAGCCCCGAGTCGGGCCCGACCCCAAGGGCGAACCGGATTTCCATCCCTACCCTGTCAGCTGCCGCCCTACTTCGGTCTTCTGGCAGTGGACGCAAAAGATTCGACCCGCCTACCATCGATTCAGCACGCGCCGCTCAGCAGGTTCA